>CAJYBF010000342.1 GCA_913064935.1 uncultured Mollicutes bacterium | reverse complement strand
TTTCTGATTCTTAAAGGATTGATGCAACAACGTACAACAGTGCAACAAAATCTGAATATCATCAAATATTAGTAACGCCATTAACAAATTACTAAATAGAATCAAATAATGAATATTCAGAAACCCTTATTGAGTTATCGAATAATATGATTAGACATGACTTGTTAAAGGTGTATTATGATAATTTGAAATTAAGAGATAATAAATAAACGTTGATGAGATAAAGTGATTTGCAGGAATATAAGGTTTTAACAAGTAAAAAGCACCTCCTAATCCTTATTCCGGACTCTAGGGTGCACTACATAACTATTCCGTTTTTTCTTAGGTTAAAGGACCTATTTAGCATCTACTGCCTAGTTTATTAGAAATATAGAATTGAAAGTGATAATAGTAATTGAGCTATAAAGTAATACGTTAAATTCATTGACTTTAATGATTTGTGCGTGTTCGGATAAAAGTAAATGAATGCTAACATAATATCTGATATGAAGAATAAGGTACCACCTATTGCTATTAGATAAGTTGTTAGGTTATTGAATCCATTTAAATATAAGCTTGATATCGCTCCTAAGAACATGAATGTAACTAAGGCATAGTATATCAACCCTAGAGATTGTATATTACCTAGATTAATCTTAGTGTATTTATATACTAGGTAACCTATAATCATAAACACTATATACGCGGTTAAAGTAATGTAAGAAAAGCCGTTATACATTAAAAATACCGTTCCAAATAATATTTAACCGATTAAAAAGGAAGTAATTCCAAGTTTAAATGATTTAATGTTTTTCTTAAACACCAATAAAGCGTCTCCAGTAAATCCAAATATTTGGGCAATCACGATAAAAATTGCATATTGAAATGTTTCTGGGTTAAGTATCAAGGCCACAATACCTGTTAATAAAAAGATAGTAGAAGCCGTAAGTTTTGTTTTAAGTATCACAGATCTATCTGAACTATAAACAGTCCAAATGTAAAATGGCAACCATAATGTCATTAATAAACATGGGACTATAAAAAACATACTAACACCAACTTTCATTACATTTATTTGCCTGATGGTACTTAGATTTGTTAAAAATACAAAACTTAATAGTTAGCCTGTATACATACAGTATATATCAATTTTGATATATTTATTAATAAATCATTTATGTATTACACCACTTGGGAAGAAAGGATATTTATTCTCAAGGTTGATTTTGCCTTTACTAATTGCTTTTATAATCTCAGTAATTATAGTTTCACTTTTCTCTATTACCTCTTGGAATATATTGACGACAATAATAATTTCCTTATTAACAAGTATGCTTAGTTTAACTGGTACACTCATTGTTTTGTCATTCTCAAACAATAAAATCGAAGGACTTGCATTAGCGAAGTTATCAGGATTAGTTATGATAGGAATTTTTATTCCATTTGTAATAATGGATAACACACAATATTATTTCTCCTTATTACCATCTTTTTGGATAGCAAAATATCTTATTACTTCGAATTTAATGAATTTTACCATTGCATTAGCATTAATTTCGATTTGGATATTAATCTTTTATAGAAGTTTCATAAAAAAATTATCTGTTTAATAAGTGAATCCCAATAATAATAAGTATTTTCATCTCGCTTAATTTTCTTGTTTTATCCACTCAATAACTAAGTTTTTACAAAAGTACAGCAAGCTTAATACTTATTTGATAATATCTCTTCAACACATATAGATATGTTATAATTTAAACAACTTATGAATCAAAGAGGAGATTGACATGGGACATCATACCAGCAAAGAAGGATATAACAAGTTAGTAGAAAGATTAAATAGATTTCCACATGGAGTTGCACCTACAGAATCACTTTACGCTATATTAAGAGTTATGTTTTCAGAAGATGAAGCAAGACTAATGTCATTTATGCCTATAGGTAATTTCACTATTAAGCATGCAGCTAAAAAGTGGAAAAAGAGTTATGAAGAATCAAAGGAAATTCTTGAGGGCCTAGCCTCAAGAATTTCCTTTGATTC
>CAJYBF010000341.1 GCA_913064935.1 uncultured Mollicutes bacterium | reverse complement strand
AGTAGAATGGAAATAAGTTACGTATTAGATTGCTCCAGCAACTCCCGGAGGGAGTCACCTGAGCTGCTTAATAAATTGTTTTATGTGCGCCGCAGCGCGAATCTGAGTCTCCCATTATAGTATTATACATGCTTAAGCAACAATTGTCAACATTAAACGTTCATTGCCCAAGCAGCTCGCTTCGCGAGCAAATAGGGATATTCTTTTTATCGGTCGGCTAGGGTAAGATTGTAGAATTTGGAGAGATAACACTTATTTGCCCCAGTGCCGGCCTCCGGCCGGAATTTGGGCTGCTTAGTGCAATATTGCAGGTTTTAAAGGATTTTGGAGCTTTCTGAATTGAAAACATAAAAAAGCCCCAGAATAGTTAAATTCTGAGGCAGTTTGACAAATTTCGCCTTGTTTCGCGTATCGGTCCGAATCTAAGCGAATCTACGTGGATTTTATTATAATGTTACCTAAGTGGCAGCCTTCGGCTGCAAGTAAGGTTGTTATACTACAATATCCCAAGGATCTTTTTTTACTACTTCTTCTTCCTGAATATGACCATCAATATCCATTGTACGATTATCCCAATCTATAGTTTCTGGTACATTATCCCAATTCCAAGGATTTAGAATCATACAACTATAATCTCTTATCTCTGCATTAGCTAGCCAGGTTTGGAAAATCATATAGTTTATAGAATTAAGAAAACTTGGATTACTTTCTACTGGCCAAGATACCTTATTCATCTTATGACTAGTAAGTTTATCAGTCATCCCTGCTTTTTTACCACCACCATAAGTTAAAGCATATGTTCTATTAGAAGTAAATATATCTGTACCTAAAATAGATTCATAGTACTCTTTTGTAAACCCATGTTTATCATTATTAAAATTATATAGACATTCTAATGAACCACCTAGCATCCATTTAATAGTTTCTTCAGTTTTATCCCAAGCTTCATAAGGAATATCATGATATAGTTTAAAAGCATACATTGGGATAGGAGTTAAAGAACCAAATCTAGGATTCTTTGTCATTTGTTTAACTAACCAACTTCTTGATGTTTCTTTATATATCTTAAGTAAGGTTGTAACAATATCTACAGAAACTCTACCATTAGGTGTATTTAAATATTCTACATGAGCTAAATTAGCTAGAGTTTTATGAGGAGAAATAATATCCCCTTTAGTATAAGATTCACCTAGAGTATTAATTAGAGGGATTGCAGCCAGAATAGGCAAAGTGTGATCAATAGAAAATGTCTTAGGTGGAGTAAAGCTTTTAGCGTTATTAGCTTTAGTAGATGATATATGATTGTACATATGTTTATAATCAAACATAATTATATTTCCTTTAGTCTTAGAGACTTTTATATATATACTTGAATCAAAAATGATTGTATGTATATTATATTATTAAGAAAAGCTTTAGTATTAAAGCCTTATTTTCTTAATAATTCTTTAGTGTTTTTAAATAATAGTATTAGCCCCAGCTTGGCATCAGATGAGAAAAGTTCGGATATTTTGAGAAAAGCAGTCAAATTGTCATCATCACAGGGTACCTGATCTTTGAAAATTTGTTTTCTAAATCTCTACTTTTCTCTCTTAGGTTCGTTGTATTTTATACAATTATTATATCAGATATTTCTCTGTATGTCAAGAAATTTTTTTGTTTTAGGGTACGCTAACTAGATATTTTCTCTAGGATTTATTAATTTCTTTTTACTTTAGCTCGTTGTTTATTAAGTTGTATAACCGCTAGAAATCTTATCAAGCAAGCTTTTTGAGGATTAGTGCTAAAGCATAGTCCATTTCAGTAGCTTCTCTCTTAACATAATTATCCTCCCAACAATGTGAACCTCCACAACTTTCTGATCGTGCAACAACATTACCATCCTGGATTATATCTCCATAATGTCGAGCTCCTGTATACTTAGCAATTGGAGCAAATTTAAACTTGTCTTGCAAGAAGCGAATAGTTATTTCCTCAGCTTCTTTACTTGATAAACTAACTTTATGTAGTTTTTCTTCTTT
>CAJYBF010000340.1 GCA_913064935.1 uncultured Mollicutes bacterium | reverse complement strand
CCAATGATAGTATTAACATCAATCATATCTTTGATGTTTTCCATTGATATTCTTAACAGATTATTAATCGGATGTTCCATAATTCACTTCCTTATATGAATCTTTTTATAATTGCGGGCATTTCCTTGATGTTTTTCAGAACTATCATTATAATATTCACTAATTTAATATGACCTATACAATATATATTTACTCTTACTACATTTTCCCTAAAATTATCTAATACAATGTATTCTTCTTTCTTAACATCTTTCATGTTCTCTCTTAAATATCTTTGGATAAAACTTAACGTTGTCCAATTCATAACATCTACAAGACTTCCATAGAAACTATCTTGAACTTGAACCTTATCAACAATCTTAATATCACTGATAACTTTGTATGACAATATATCCTTAAAGAATTTTATAGAATCAATCATTTTGTTTATATTTTCCATAGTTTCATAAATGCTGAATCCGCCTTCACGGTATTTAGACTGAGTAAACCTTTTATAAAATTCATCTACGTCTACTCTTAGGTTGAAAATCCTTGTAAAAAAAAGATCAATATTCGCATCGTCATCATCAACAATGATTTTAAACTTAAATGAAAATGTAAAAAAGACAGCGACTAATAACGCCATAATGAAATGTTGAATAGTTACACCAACTTTATACTATATTCTCTGTACCAATTGTCTAGCTTTTACGAATAGTAATAATGCACATGATATCAAGTGACAAAACAACGTTTAAATTGATTTACCATTAGTATTTGCTAATTCCAATAATTTATCTATTTTAAATAAAAGATAAGGATAATCCCTCATAGTAGATTTACAATTGTAAGTCCATAATTTGGGTATACTACGAAGCATTTTACTAATATTTCATCATATTACTACCAACTCAATAAATAAACATGATATTATCACTCTATTACTTGATGAATTGTCACTAAATTGATACTATTGTATATAAGAAACGAGTGGTAATATGTATAAGCTGAATAGTTTAGTTATTAATATAGTAAATAAATATCAAGAGTATTCATCTCATACACAAAAAAGATGCAGATATCACCCAACTTGTAGTGAGTATACAAAGATAGCATTCCAAAATAAAAACTTCTTTTACGCTAGTATCCTAAGCATATGGAGAATACTAAGATGTAATCCATTTAGTAAAGGTGGATACGATCCTGTGCCTGGAACACATAAAGATAATGATTAATACTAATTATATTGATAGAGGTGAAACAAATGTCTTATGATTACAAAAAAGGTAAAGCAAGACTGCTTAAAATATTAAACTGCGACGATGAAATAGAAAAAATAGACATGATGTCACAAAACGATGATGAAATGAATTTCAACATCGGAGTTGAAACATGGATTACTGTTGTCAATGTAGATATAAAAAATCATCAAGAGATTCTTACACAAGACAGTAGGAAAAAGGTTTCAATAACATTAAAATCTTTCCACCAAGAAGCTGTAAATATCTTAAACAGACCAACTGAATTAGTTAAAGAAATTAGAATAGCTGAGGATAACCTTTATGTAGTATACAACTCTCCAACAAAAGCAAATATATATGAAGTTGCTGATAATACTTTCTATCTACTTACTTACATTAAAATGTTAAATAAAATGTTGAAAACTAAAAATCTTCCAATGTTTGATATAGGTATTGGAGTGAGTACTAATAAAGGATTTGTCATAAAAACTGGTGAAGATAGTGAAAAAGTAAACAATAAATTATGGCTAGGTAAAAGTCTTAAAGAAGCCAGGACTTTATCAAAGGCAGCAAGTACTAATCACCTTGATAAAGTCGCTTTCACTGAGATAAGTTATATGAATTTCATCGAGGAATTAACTAAGGAAAATATCGAGGCACCTAGTTGGTTTAAACTCCGCCAAAATGAAAACTTTGAAAAATACTATACTGCAAGCATTACAATCTCCGGATTTGATTATTGGATCAAAGAAGGTATGATGGAATAAAATAAGGAAATCTAATTAAAGATTTCCTTTTACTTTACT
>CAJYBF010000339.1 GCA_913064935.1 uncultured Mollicutes bacterium | reverse complement strand
TTATTTGTATAGCTTTGTTTATGTATATTATGAGATGTTTTGTTACAGTGTCTTTTACTTGTTATGATTCCTCATATTTTGATAATTTCACTCAATTGAATTGCTTAGTTAAATCTATAGAATTATTGTCTAACCTTTATAAATTTCAGTTTTCTATTTACTTTACTACTTCTGAAATATTCGTTGATGTATCTTCTGTTTTTCTTTTCATTAATTTAGCTAAAGAAAAATTCTCTGAAAAATCACTAAACTTAGCTTTTGAATTAGTTAAATCTTTTATATATTTCATTTTCTTTAGGAAACTCTGGAACTCCAGGTTCATTTCTTAAATGTAAGGTTCATGTATGGGATGATACTACTGTCGAGAATTATAATGAATTTGTAAAACATACAATAAGGCAAAATGATAATTTACCTTGTGATGATCCAACTGGTCAAGGTGGAACATACGATGAATTAACTGATACTCCAGCGAATAAAACTGGTAGTGCTTTAAAATTAGTTAGAGTCAATGCAGGTGAAACTGCTCATGAGTATGTTGATCCAGGAGATTTAGGTGTAGATTTGAATTATATACATACTCAAGCATCTTCAAGTGCCGTATGGACTATACCTCACAATAAAGGTAAATTTATGATTCCAATATGTAAAGATGGATCTGGAAATATTGTTCATGGAGACATTAATTGGGTTGACGCTAATAATATAACAATAACATTTAATACTGCATTCTCAGGAATAGCATATTTGAACTAAAATGCATATATTTGGAACAGACATAGACCTCAATAATAATGAGGCAAAACAATTTAGAGCTGAGAATTTACTCAGCTTTCCTGTTGTTGATGGAAGTGATGCTGGTAGATTAATACTTCATACTGGTTTAGGTAAGTTTTATGGATGGGATAGTAATAATTGGATTGATCTTGGAGCAATAGGAAGTGATTCTTATACTTTACCTAAAGCAACTACAACTACTCTTGGAGGAGTAAAGATAGATGGTACTTCAATCACAATAGATGCTGGTGGTGTAATATCAGCTTTAATTCCTGCATCGACTGCAGCTATAACAATATTAGATGAGGGAGATGGTGATGGGTATGTTATGTCAGATAGTGATAGAAGTAAATTTGCTAATATTGGGCTTGGATCTATTGATTTAAATATATTAAGTGCAAGTGACTTAGATACTGATTATGGAATAGCTTCACAAAATGGCTTCTCTACTGGATCAGCTAATAAGTTACCTGCAACTGGAACAAATTATGGAATGCATCAAGCACATGGATGGGGAAATAATGTTAATGGTTATTACAATAACATGGCTTATGGTACAGGCAATATAATAACAAATGGATATTCCTTTATAAGTATGGGTTATTACAATACTGCATCTATGACTGCAACAGTAGGTCATGGGTTTCAAGTTGGAGCATTTAATGATTCTTCATCCTATTGGAATACATCTTTTGGATTTAGATTGAAAGCAAAAACTAAGGGAGTTACAGTTGTTGGTATAGCTAATACAGATTATGCTGATGGTGTAACAGATTCTGATAGACCTTCATTTATTGTAGGAATTGGAGATGCAGTTTCATCTACTGGCCCTACTTATGGAGATGTTATATCAAGAAAAGATGGATTAATAGTAAGATTTGATGGATCAATAGAGGCACCAGAAATAACAAATTCATTAATAGATACTCTTGGAGCAAAATCATTATTATCAAGAGAATGGGTAGTAGCACAAGGGTTTCTTACTGATGCTCCTTCTGATGGAAGTAAATATGTTAGACAAAATGGTGCTTGGGTACTAGCTTAAATAAAAAAAATAAATGGAGATTTTTAATAAAGATGTAAGTGTTTTAGGAGAGCTTACTTTAAACTTATCAAATGCAACTGGGAATTTCTTATCTCAAGATGGTACTGGTATAATAAGATTTAGAACTCCTTCTCAAGTTTTAGGAGATATTGGTGGTGCAGTAAAATACACTGAAAGTGCACTATCTACTGGACTATATTCTGGTGGATTAT
>CAJYBF010000338.1 GCA_913064935.1 uncultured Mollicutes bacterium | reverse complement strand
AAACATGACGAATAATAAAATGATAAATAATTTCTTCATAATTTTCTCCTTTGTTTAGAAATCGACTTAGTTTCCTCGTGAAAAAAATATTGTCTGTACTTATATTATATAGACAAATCACTGTTTTTACCATTTTATTTTCGATATCTAGAATAAATTAACTTCTGATTTCCTTTTCAAAATTCCAACCTAGGCCAACTAGGCATAAACTTCTCCTTAATCATATTTACATATATAACTATATAATTCATTTTAATTAACTCAAAAAAAAGTCAGTGCCTAGTTGCGGCACTGATTTTAATTCAAATTATTCTGCAGTTTGTTTAATAGATTCAACTTCTGCATTAGCGTCAGCAGTTTCATCAGTTTCATCAGTTGCTTCTTCTAATGAAGGAAGAGAAACTTTAGCAACTAAATCTTCTAAATCAGCTAAAACTCTTACGCCTTTAGGAACTTTAATGTCCTTAACGTATAACCAATTATCTACAGTAAGTTCACTTACGTCAACTTCTAAAGACGAGATACCACTACCAACATTGTACTCAACCTCAAGTTTATTAAGGATGGTAGTTAAAATTAGTTTTGCTTTGTATAATTCTTCTTTACCAACAAATGTAATAGGAACCAGAGACTCAATAGTGTCTTTTGCACTTACTTTCAATAAATCAAAGTGAGAGAATTTTTTCTGATTTGTGTTGCACATCTGTGTATCATTGATATAGACGATGTGTTTTTCCTTATTTAGTTCTATAGTAAAAGTTTTACCTTTTCCGAACTCACGATAAGAATCAATAAAATCCTTGTATTCCACTTGAACGGGCTCTGACTCGATCCCTTTTCCATAAATGACACCTGGTATGAAGTTTTCTTTTCTTACATTATCTGGTGAAGCAGTTCTTTTTTGTATAATCATTATTCCACCTCTTTCGTATATATATGTATTATACATTAAAACTTAGTATATTAACATCATCTTGCTAATAATTGTATATATTCTAATAATATTATGAACATAGTTCCCAATTTTATTTGTCCTATTCACTAACTTATCGTATAATTATCATAGTTGAACTAAAAGGAAGGCTGATTACTATGGAAATTATTATTTACATCATTGGCGGAATATTAGCTGGGATTGCGACTGGACTTGTAGGTTTAAGTGCAGCAACAATCATCGCTCCTTTATTCGCGACTATGTTAGGAATGCCAGTGTATATGGCAATAGGAGTCGCCCTTGCGAGTGATGTATTAGCAAGCGCTGTAAGTGCTGGAAACTACTTTAAAAGTAAAAATATCGATATTAAAGGCTCTCTGGTACTAGCTATTTGTGTAGTTTCATTCACAATTATAGGTAGTTATCTCTCGAAAGATATGAACCCCTATAACTTGAGTGGAACAATAAATATATTCGTACTACTTCTAGGAATAAGATTTATAGTGTACCCTGTTAAAAATAGAGTTAAGTCTAATAGCTTAAAGCCTGGGAAGTTGTTATTACTTCAAACTATCCTATGGGGGGTTATAATAGGAATGATAAATGGAGTGTTTGGTGCTGGTGGCGGCTTATCAATGTTGGCAGTATTAACGATGCTGTTAGGATATGATTTAAAAAAGGCAGTTGGTACAAGTGTTCTTATTATGACATTTACTGCTCTAGTAGGAGCAGCTACACACATCGCGATTGGTGGGACAGATTGGGTACCGTTAGTAATCACTTGCGCCGCAGCATTCATTGGTGCAAATCTCGCCAGTAAATATGCGAATAAAATAGATGAAATAACTCTTAACAGAGTCATTGGATCATTCTTAGTAGTTTATGGGATATCATTAGTTTTAATTTATTACATTTAAAAACAGCTACATACAAAATTGTATGTAGCTGTTTCTTTTTATATCAAGAACATAAATCCAAGTAACATTCCAAGAAATGTCCCTAAGGCATATCCAATAGATCCAACGATCAATCCTGGTGCAGTTAAACTGTCATTCTTAATTTGTTTAGTTATTAGATCGGAAGAGCGTCGTGTAGGGAAGGAGT
>CAJYBF010000337.1 GCA_913064935.1 uncultured Mollicutes bacterium | reverse complement strand
TTTTTTTAATATGAAATAAACGATCAAAGCTGCAGCCAGACCAATTAAAACACCGATATGAATCCGGTGTCCTTCAAATAATATCGGGTACCATGCCAAATCAGGGACAGGTGCAGTCCGGGGATAAAATGAGGCTTCATCCATCCAATATTTATTATCATAGATAAGTTCATAAAATCAAACATCTCTTTCATTTGTACATAACCAAACCTATCTAAATAACTCTTAAATTAATTAAGTTAATTCTTATATATTAATCAAAGCATAAGAGTAGTATATGGGCTAACTATCAAGGTCAAGAGGATTCTACTGATTAGTGGGTTTGTGCGTACGTGATATAGACGTATAAGAGACACCCCGGCGGCCAAAGGCATGGGTGGGTAGTTCTATACGATTGTTTGTGTACGATTTATGGTGGTATTTGACTATCTCTAAATAATAGCCCCACAACTAAGCAGGGCTTTTATTTTCATATTATTTATGTATGTTTATTCGTTATCTCATGTCAATCCTTTTGTCCATTTTTCGTCTGCAATGCCTCTCGTGCATTTACCTGTTTTTATCTAATTTGTCCGTTTTAATTTTTAGTTTTTAGCTTCTCCTTCCAATATGTTTTGGTATGCCTTTATTTTTTCTTTAACGCTTGCATCATCTTATGCTTGTGTTGCGATTCCTCCATGATCCATTCCTTTTAACCAAATTGCATCGTATCCTTGCATTTTTTTTCTTCTAATAATGATATCTTGTAGAGTTGTATCCCAAGCATGTCCTAAATGTAATTTTCCAGTAACATTTGGTGGTGGGATTACAATACTAAAAGGTTCCTTTGATTTATCACCAGTTTTAAAAAAGCCTCCATCAAGCCAATACTTATATTTACCTTCTTCAACTTCTAAATGATTATATTTAGGTTTCATCTCTTTATTCATAGTCTAACTCCTTTTAATTTTGTCATATTGTTTTGGAATAAAAAATTTCATAACATAATAATCCATACCGAAAGAGAAGATCGTTATACATATCCCAGCATATAATCCATATTCAGTAAAATTATCAATCATAAAAATCAGAATTCCTAGAAAGAAAGTTAGGTTAATAACAACATTTTTAATTATATTACCAAATGCAACGTGTTGCTCATTGGTTAATACTGAAATGTCATAACCTAATAATGTTGTATCAGTTTTTCTTCTTCCTATTAAAACTGTCTTAAGTGTCGAATAGACGACCAAAAAACCTGCAAATAAAATACCTGTGTTCATCAAATCACTCCTTTTAAAATAAAAAGCCCTTGGATTTTTCCAAGGACGTATAGTTACGCGGTACCACCTTAGTTCATAGTAAACTATGCACTTAACTCCTTTAACGCAGGATTACGGAATAGGTTACTTAGTTTCACCTACTATACTCCATAGCTACCTTCACTACACTTGATTAAGACCTTCCAGCTATTCAATCTCTCTCTAGTAATCAATAATATAGTTACTCCTCTACTTCATCGTATTGATATAACTATTTTACCATACGAAATATCAAAGTCAACTATATCATTTACTATACATATATTATTATGAAGGAATTATACAATTGACGTTTTTATTCATTAAAATTAAGGTGGTATATATGAGGTTCATGATTGCATTAATTAGAAGAGTCCGATGTATTTTTATATCCATTTTAGTATGGCAACTACTTCTTACAATATTAGCCTTCTCAACTTTGAATTTAATTCTGTTGATTTTGTTGCTCATCCTGCTTATTTATTACCTCAAAGACAAGGACATCGTGGGTCTGCAGGTTCATCTTTTCCTTTAATTTTGTCTTTCTGAGTTCTTTGTCCACCTTTATCATTGCATGCTTGATTTTGTCCGCCGCCTTGCCCTGGATATGGTTGTTGATGGCTTTACGTTCTGCAAATTCTCGCCTGGTCCGGTTAGGACTGTTAATGTCAGGTAGTAATCGGAGACGGTTCAAAAGCGTGGTCACAAATCCATCTTCCCTGGCCTGCCTGACTATATCCCCCATGAACTTCTGCACCCCG
>CAJYBF010000336.1 GCA_913064935.1 uncultured Mollicutes bacterium | reverse complement strand
TATCAGTATGGTATCAAAAAGTATAAAAATTTTAGGATAATAAATAACATGTTTTATTATACGTAAACTTCAATTTGCACTTAAGATAACATAACATTACATCTGTCAGAGTATAGATGTTTTGACAGTTCAGTAACACATAAACTTGTATCTATTGGAAGTTTAATATGAGAATCAGAAAGTTTTTTCGTGAAAATAAATTTTTTGCAGAAGTTGGTCGCAAATATTTCTACAGGTATGTACTTGTATTTATGCTTACTTTGTTACTTACATCCATGGGATTGACACAAATATACATTATGCGAATTGTAATAGATGATGGGATTTTAGCATCCAATTGGTATATGCTTGTTAGATATGTGGTTATAATTATTGGTTTATTTATAATAACTCAATTGGTTATAATAGTGAAGACCGTAATACTAACCAAAATGAAGCATAAGATACTAATGGAATTTAGATTGAAACTATATGACATGATAATGAGTAAGGAAATTTCTTTCTATGGATTCAAAAATGTAGGGGAACTCATTACAAGAATAATGGAGGAAGTCCCTATTATCGTCAATTTCTGCGTATCGACAACCTTAGATTTTTTGACAACAATTTTTACTGTTTCCTTGCTTCTAATAATCATGTTTCAGTTGAGTTTCATATTAACAATAATTACAGTTTTCTCTCTCATAATTATCTTCTTTCTTATGAAATATTTTGGAGAGAAAATAAAAGCGTTACAAGAGAGATCGTTGGCAAAGTATTCTGAAGTGAGTAATGTTTTATATGAAAATCTTCAAAATGTAAAAACAATTAAGTATTTAAGAAAATATAAGTACTCGCACTTGAAATTGAAAAAAACAACAAATGAGCATATAGGCGTAAGTTTGGAGATTATGAAGGTTTCTATAACATTAAACTTCATAGTATCAATTTTCAATTTTTTGCCTAACATAACATTGTTTTCTATTGGAGGTTATTTGGTTATAAAAGGAGTTTTGACTTTGGGAATAATTGTTGTTATGATGAATTATCTAGGTCAATTCATACAATCTGTTCAAGGACTATCCTCAATACATATTAAGTACCAGAAATTCAAGGTTTCTTTGCACAGATTCAATACTATCATAAACGTAGAGAATGATGACAAGATTGCTACAAGAGCAATATTGACAGTCAAAAATATTTCCTTTAATAATATATCATTCTCCTATAGTGAAAACTTGATAACTGACTTGACACATAAAATAGAGTTAGGAAGTATTGTAAAGATTAATGGTAATAATGGGAAGGGCAAATCAACCTTAGCGAACTTAATATGCGGTTTAATTAAACCTGACTCAGGTTGTATTTGTATAAATGACATAAACATAGATGAAATTGAGGATGAATCTTTAGGAAAACATATTGGAATCGTGCCACAAGAGATTCAATTATTTACTTCAAGAGTTATCGACAATATATTACTTGGGGATAGAATCACGCAAGAAGATATTTTACAATTATGCAAGCAAATTGGTTTTGATAGATTTGATTCGGATTTCATCGCTTCTCATATCCATAGAGGTGGATTGAATGTATCTGGAGGAATGAAACAAAAAATTGGAGTTGTACGCGCTTTAGTCAGAAAACCAGAAATTCTTATCTTAGATGAAGCAGATTTATCACTTGATAAGAAATCAAAAGAAGGATTATACAAGTACTTGGAGTCAACAAAGCAAAGTAGAATTGCCTTGATAATTAGTCATGATTTGATTCCTGGAATAGAGGATGACACACATCTTGATTTTTAGTTTATTCAAATAATTATACAAATATCGTGATATATCATCATCAATACCATGAAACATATTAAAGAAACAAGTATAAGCAAAAGATACGACATTTTTTTTTTCAATTTCTGTAGCAAAAAAATGAGAAGAGCCCTATCGTAAAATATTTCTTAGCTAATTTACTAAAACAACCTCCGCCCTCACCTAAACAGTCATTTCTTTTTTTTTGTGATTGGTAAATTACTTAACAGCAGTAAGAACAAAAATAAGCATGTA
>CAJYBF010000335.1 GCA_913064935.1 uncultured Mollicutes bacterium | reverse complement strand
CAAAAATCATCAAAAATCTTAGTATTTCTATAAACAACCAAATGATAGTTACCATAAGCCCTAAACTAGCCACCCACTCATATTCTTGAGGTGCTCGAGCTTTAACTAACTTAGAACAATTATCTAAATCAATTAAAATAAATAATGATGCTAATGCAGCTGAAATTAAAGATACCATAAGCATTATTTCCATGTTAGCGAAGTAAGCTTCTCTAAATCCAGGGCTAATCAATCCAATTATAAATGTAGCTACTGTAGATACTAGTAAGCCAATCAAAGCTCCTATCATTGCTCTTCTAAACATCGGTCCTACTCGCACAACTCCAGTACCATATAAGACTAGCATAACTAAGAAGGTAGATATTGTAATTAATATTGCATTAAAAGCAATATTTGGTACAATTCCATCTACTACGATAATTAATACCCCTAATACAATACCTTCTAATGCTGCGTATAATGGGGCAAATATTTTTGCTCTCCTAGGACTTACCCTAGCCCCAATCACACAAACAAAAGCTAAAATCATCGAACCAATCATTATAAAATAGTTTGCAGCGATATATTCTAAGTTCATAATAGCGAAAAATCCTGTTGTTAACGTTATTAGGAACAAAAATAATGTTTTAGCTGTTATTCCACTGTAAGTAGCAGCTTCAGTTCCAAGTTCATAGCCACCTTTGATTCCTTTAAATACAGGATTACTCGATCTTAACATTCTCATATTTACACCTTATTTTCTAATAATCTCTTAAAATAGAGACATTTGATTACCTTCTTCTTTTTCATCAAGTTCTTTAACAACTCCTAAATCCTTAAACCTTTTAATCAATGTCTTAGATAATCTTGTTCGTTTCTTTAAATCTTCAATAGAGTTAAACTCACCCTCTACTCTAGCTGTACAAATCGAGTCAGCAACATTACGACCCAAGCTATCTACTGTCACAAATGGTAGTATAAGAGATTTCTTATCACTACTTATAACAAATTCGGTTGCTTGTGACATGTTCAAGTCGATATTAGTAAATTTAAATCCTCTAGAACACATCTCAAGGGCAATCTCTAAAACTGTTATTAGTCTTTGATCCTTATCAGACATTTTTATTTGCGATTTCAGTTCTAATATGCGTTCCTTGATCCCATCATATCCACCTAGGAAAGCTGAAACATCAAAATGATCTGCTCTTCTAGAAAAATATGTGGCATAAAAGTAAATTGGTCTATGAACTTTAAACCAAGCTATTCTCAAAGCTTCTACGACATAAGCAGTCGCATGTGCTTTCGGGAACATGTATTTAATTTGATCACAACTCCAAATATACCAATTTGGAATTCCTTTGTCTTTCATTAATTGCTTTTGAGCATCAGACAAATATTTACCTGTTCTTCTAGCCGTTTCTGTTATATCATATGCATCTTCGGGATCAAGTCCTTGATACATTAAATAAATCATAATATCATCACGACACCCAATAACATCTTTGAAAGCAATTTTACCAAACTCAGGATGTTTATCTTGAACCAAATCCTTAGCATTGTTTAACCAAACATCTGTCCCATGGGATAATCCTGAAATTTTAACTAACTCAGAGAAGTTTTTAGGATTAGTATCTGTTAACATTTGTCTTACAAAATTCGTTCCTAATTCAGGCAACCCATATGTACCTACTTTTGTCATAATGTCGCCTTTTAATCTTAACTCACCTGTCCCGCTCAATAAACTAATTACGCCTTTATCCACCATGGGAATATCATAAACTTTATCAAAAGGAAATTCTGTTGGATTAATTTTTACGTAATCCATTAAGTCTTTAATTACAGTTGGATTATCATGACCTAAAACATCAATCTTAAAAAGATTGTTTTCAAACGAATGATAATCAAAATGAGTTGTTCTCCATGAACTTTTAACATCATCTGCACGATATTGGATTGGCGTAATATCATAAATGTCAATATCATGCGGTACCACTACAATACCACCAGGATGTTGCCCTGTTGATCTTCTTACACCATGAATTTCCGAAACAAGCCTTTGCACTTCTGCATCTCTCATCCTGATTCCTA
>CAJYBF010000334.1 GCA_913064935.1 uncultured Mollicutes bacterium | reverse complement strand
CAGTTGTATTAAGGAAATTAACTTCTGAAGTATCGACGAGTACAGACTACGAACTTGCAAAGCAAGTTCAAGATATATTCCATAACGGCGATTATTTTAGAGATTATACATCTACTGATATCATTGGGGCAGAAATGGGAGCTTCTCTTAAAAACGTTATTGCCTTAGCATCAGGAATTTTAGCAGGATTAGGATATGGTGATAATGCTAGAGCTGCACTCATAACCAGAGGATTAGTAGAAATGACTAGATTAAGCGTTGCTGTAGGAGCTCAAAGTAAGACACTACTAGGATTAACAGGGATTGGAGATCTTATTGTTACATGTACATCTGTACATTCAAGAAACTTCCAAGCAGGAGTTAAAATAGGTAGTGGAAAAAATTTAGAAGAGACTTTGAATTCAATGACTATGGTTGTTGAAGGTGCAAGAAGTGCGAAAGCTGCTTATCAACTAGCTGAGGACTTAAAGATTGAAATACCACTAATAAAGGCGACATACGATATTATCTATAATCATGTTTCTCCGAAGATTATCATTTCAAAATTAATGAATAGAGATTTAAAACCAGAGTAGGAAATCCAATGGATTTCCTTTTTCTATGGTAAAAGATGTCAATATATGGGATAGAGAGCATAGATTATATTGATAGGGGGTTTTAAAATTGATGGGTAAATTATTCCAAATGTTAGCAGATGAAAATATAAATAAAGATAATGTTATGAAACTTGCGGCTAGTTTAAAAAATATTAACTTAGAAGATGAAGATAATATTAGAAAAGTAATTAAGGATGTAGCGAAAATAGCAGGTAAAAATATTGATAGTGACTTAGAGAATCAATTAGTCAACACAATAAAAAATGACGGCTTACCGTCAGATTTATTTAATATGTTTTAAGAAATTGTAATTATTCTTGTCTTGAATGAATAAGTTTTTATAGGATAACTTATTATGAAATACAGTTATTATACTGTTTAAGAGCAATTAATTAGATTGCTTAGAAGGTGAGGATTTTATGGAAAATGTCATGAAGGACATAGTAAATAGAACTAGTGGAGAGATTTATATTGGTGTTGTAGGAGCTGTTAGAAGCGGGAAATCTACATTTATAAATAAATTCATTGAAGAGAAAGTTCTACCATATGTTTATGGCGATGTGAGAGATAAAATAGTAGATGAACTACCACAAATATCTGAAGGTAAAGAAATTATGACAGTAGAACCTAAATTTGTGCCTAATAACTCGATCAAAATTGCTATAGATGATGAATTAGAGATGAATGTTAGATTGGTGGATTGCGTAGGATTTATCATACCTGAGTCGTCAGGATATATTAATGATGAAGGTAAAGTTAAAATGGTAAAAACTCCATGGTATGAAGAAGAAATTCCGTTTACTGAAGCTGCAGAGATAGGAACTAAGAAAGTAATCAAGAATCATTCAAATATTGGTATAGTTATTACGTCTGATGGATCATTCGGAGAGTTCGGTAGGGACAATTATGTTGATGCAGAAGAAAAAATTGTTGATGAACTGAAACAATATGATACTCCATTTGTTATCGTAATGAACTCTACAACTCCAAATGGTAATTCTACAGTTGCTCTTTGTAACGAACTAACTCAGAAATATGATGTGAGTGTTGTTCCAGTCAATGTTAATCAAATGAACAATGCAGACATCGATAAAATATTGAGAGAAGCTCTTTATGAATTTGAAATCAAAGAACTTAACTTAAATATTCCAAATTGGCTAAGTGAATTAAATGATGATAATCAATACAAGAAATCATTTAATGAGGCTATCTCGTCAGTAACAAATGATTTTAATAAATTTAAACACATTAATTTAATTGCAGATCACTTAAATGAACAGGAAACTTTTACTGATGTATCTATCAGCAGGGTAGAAGCAGGTGAAGGTATTGCTGAGATTACGATTAAATGTGATGATTCACTTTACGATAAAGTACTTTATGATATTTTAGGAGAGTCTGTTAATAATCGAGGAGAGTTTATAAGACTCATCCAAGATTATCAAACTGCTAAAGTAGAATATGACGCGATTGAAACAGCTCT
>CAJYBF010000333.1 GCA_913064935.1 uncultured Mollicutes bacterium | reverse complement strand
AAAGAACCAATTGTTAAGAAAAAAATAGTTTTATAAATTACCTACCTTTCATACTGTGGTATTTAAATATTTTTTTTTCTTCTTTTGTTTTGTTTGTCATCTTTGATTTCTCTAAGTTTAATTCTCCATCAATTCGTCCATCATGTAAGAATATAACTCGGTTTGCATAACTAGCTGATTTAATATCGTGAGTTACCATAACAATAGTTTGACCTTCTTTGTTAAACTCTGACATTAACTCTAATACTGCTTTACCACTACTTGAATTAAGCGCTCCAGTAGGTTCATCAGCAAACAAGATGTTAGGCTGATTTATTAGAGATCTTGCGATAGCTGCTCTTTGTTTTTGTCCACCAGATACTTGCGATGGTAATTTGTTAACCTGCTGATCTAAATCCATCTTTGTAAAAAGCTTTTTAGCCCTACTATCGATTTCTTTTCTAGATACTTTAGTCAAATAACCTGGAACTACAATATTTTCGAATAAAGAAAGATTCGAGACCAAGTTTATACCTTGAAATACAAACCCAATGTTTTCGCGTCTTATTTTAGTCATTTCTTTTGGTTTTGCCTCATTAATCTGACGACCATTAACAAATACTTCACCACTAGTAATACTATCCATTCCACTAAGTGTGTAAAGTAATGTTGATTTCCCCGAACCTGATTGACCCATAATCGCAACAAATTCACCTTCATTAATTTCTAAGCTAACATTCTTCAGTGCGTTGAATTCAACTTCATCACTGTAATATGTTTTACATAAGTGTTCACATTTTAAAACTGACTTTTTCATTTTGCTCTCCTTTATTAATTCTATATGCTTATTATATGTGGCAATTATTAAGACCAAATTATGAAGTTATTAAGAATTTATTAAGTTTTAGTAATTTATAGATATTTGATTTTATGTGAATCCTCAGAAGATTTAAGCACAAATGGTAAGCAATAGTTCATTGAATCTACTATTCCTTCTTTTTTTTCCTATTTGTATAGTATAATTATTTATCATATATAATAAGGGAGTTGAATTAGACATGACAATGTTAGAAACGTTTCTTGTAACATTAGTAATGATGACGCTAAACGCAACAGCTAAGATTATGATTAGGGATTATAGAAACAAACTAGCGGTAATGCTTACAGGAATGGATACCTTTATATTTGTAATGTTAATTAGTGACAATGGTACCAACTTTGCGATAGCTTATACTTTGGCAAGAATTGTTGGAGTAGCAATTGTTATGGGAACAGTTAACAAAAGGAAAGAATATATACAATCTATAACAATCATTACAAATACTGAGGTTAATTACAAAGCTTTTGTAAAAGATTTGCAGAGATTAGACTACAAGTATTTCGCTAGAGATATCGAAACTAAGAATCTATTCAGCAAAGAAGTTATAGTTATATCAAAAACTAAAGAGAAAAGTAAGAACATAAATACTATTATTCCGAAGGATTCCTTAGTAATCAGAAATGAAACAAATCATATAGAAATGATTTAATCAACTTTATTATAATTATTTCTATATGAGTCTTAATGAAATATAGGAAAGCATAAAGGGCGGAGAGTTCTTTGATTATTTGCAACGTCAAGGAAATGATTACTTTGATACATGCGTTCAGCAATCAAGAAATAAGGAACTCATGAAAACCATTTAAATGAGTTCAACAGGAGGGCTTATGAAATTAGAAGTAGCTAGATTGAATATAGTTCTTTCATATTTGTTAAAACAAATGAGGGAAATGAACGATGATAGAGACTTACCTATGAAATGGAGCATTATGCATATGTACAGTTCTACGCAACTTGCATGCCTTAGTGCTATCAAGGTAGGCCTAAACCCGGAGTTAGCGGGCTTAATAGCGTGTATGCATGACTTAGGCACAATTATGACGGGTAAGGCAGAGAACCACGCTATAAGCGCTGCACCATTTGTTAAAGAATTAATAAAGAAATATAACGAGGAGTTAAGATATGATTTGTATGTCATAACCGTTGAGGAAACATCAATTATACTAGAAGCAATTAAGTCGAATAATGACAAAGGTAATTACACTAACTCCCCTTATGTAGA
>CAJYBF010000332.1 GCA_913064935.1 uncultured Mollicutes bacterium | reverse complement strand
CTTTAACAACCCTAGCAGGAGATCCTACAACTAAGCAATTCTCAAGAACATCCTTAGTTACTACACTTCCTGCTCCAACAACATCTCCATTTGATATTTTAACACCCTCAAGTACTACCGCATTAGCTCCTATAGTAACATTATCTCCAATCACTACAGGTTTTGCACTAGCTGGTTCTATAACACCCGCAATGACAGTTCCAGCCCCAATGTGAGAGTTTTTCCCAACCTCGGCTCTCCCACCAATAACAGTATTCATATCAATCATCGTACCGGAACCAATCTTTGCACCTATGTTTATAATTGCTCCCATCATAATAATAGCGTTGTCTCCTATTTCCACTAAATCTCTGATTACAGCTCCTGGCTCTATTCTTGCATTGATATGCTTATAATCTAATAAAGGTATTGCTGAGTTTTTATGATTATATAAGAAAAAGTAATCATCAACTTCGTTAGTCTTAATTACTTCTTCAACTTTATTATATTCGTCAATAATAATATTCAAATCTCCATAAGAGAAATTTCTAGCATCAGTTTTAAGATTACCTTTAATTATCGCTATAACAGTAGTTTTTTTCTCAGAATTTTTGATTAAACTTATAATATCATTAGTACTAATATCCATATTTGTCAATTAAAATCCTCACTACCTTTCTCTTCAGTGTTTTACTCATAGGAGCAAGAGGTAGTCTGTAACCTCCAACGTTGTGATCTAGGTAATTCATAATCATTTTCACTGGAATTGGATTAACATCTATAAACAACGCATCCACAAAAGATGTATATCTTCTTTGTAATTTCTCCGCTAACTCCATTTTACCGGTCATTGCGAAATAAACCATTTCCCTAACAGTAATGGGTTTAATGTTTCCAAGTACACTTACAACTCCCTTACCTCCAAGTTTAATGGTCTTAACGATAATATCATCATTCCCGGATAGAACTTTTAAATCTGTTTTCTTAACTAGTCGCTTAAATTTCTTTAAATCTCCGCTTGCTTCCTTGATTGCCACTATGTTCTCTAATTTTGCTAATTCCATAATCAACTCAAGAGACATATCAGAACCAGTTCTAGAAGGAACATTATAAAGAATAATCGGTATGTTTACCTCATCATTTATTTTCTTATAATGGGAGTATATCCCACGGTTATTTCCTTTATTGTAGTATGGATTAACAATTAGTAATCCATCAACGCCTAGTTCTTGTACTTCCTTACTATGTTTGACAGTCTTATCAGTGCAATTACTTCCGGTTCCTGCGATTACTAAAATTCGCTTATCGACTTTTTTGACTACGAACTCAATAAGTTCTAATTGTTCCTCGTCTGTCAAAGTTGGTGTTTCACCGGTTGTTCCACATACAACTAATCCATCTGTCTTACAATCAATCTGCCACTCGATCAGTCGATTTAATTCCTCATAATTTATTGATAGATCATCGCTGAAAGGAGTGACTATTGCTACAAAAGATCCTATAAACATAATTCACCTTCTTTACAATTTTTCTTTAATTATTCGCTCTAATATCTGAATCGCGTTTATCGCAGCACCTTTTCGGATATTATCTGCAACACACCATAAATGAAGAGAATTTTTATTAGAAAAATCTCTCCTCCCCCTTCCAACATAACAGTAGTCATGGCCATCTGCTATCTCATTTACTGGATATTCCTCAAAGTATTTTATTGTTGGAAAAGTTTTTAATCTTTTTTTTACATCCTCAATATCATAGTCGTTTTCAAACTCAATATTCATACATACTGCATGAGTATTCTTGATTGGCACTCTAACACAAGTTGCAGTCAGATTGATCCCAATGATTTTCTTTGTTTCACTAATCATTTTCTCTTCTTCATATGTGTAGCCATCATTTGAAAATTTATCTATTTGTGGTATACAATTGTCTGCTATTGAGTATGGATAGAAAAGGGGTTTCTTTCTTTTTTGCGTCCTACTCAAATCATTAAGTCCGTTTCTTCCTGATCCAATAACTGCTTGGTAAGTACTCACAATAACTCTCTTCACTCCTAGGGTTTCTACAGCTTTCAATAGCATTGCTGTTTGAATAGTGGAATAA
>CAJYBF010000331.1 GCA_913064935.1 uncultured Mollicutes bacterium | reverse complement strand
ATCTTCCATTACTAAATTTGTTTGATCTTTATAATAATCATCATGTCTAATATTTAAAACATCTCTAGCTTTAAGAGTCTCCATTATTAAATTTACTATAGTTGTTTTTCCACTACCTGATCCACCTGCTACACCTATTATAATTGGCTTCATCATTCTACGACCTTTCTTATCATGTCATGCTTGCTAACTTCAAATGGTATCTTGATTTTAATTACTTCCTTAGGATGCTTTGCGACATCAATACTTATTCCATCTTTATCAAGTATTTCTTCTATTGTAAATTCCTTATGTATATTTGGCCCAAATACTTCAGCCTTACAACCTCTTACAAACTTGTTTCTTTCCTCAATTTTAGCATACCCATACTCATAATCTAATACATATCCTATAAATATTTGAGTAGGTTTCTCACTTCGCATATTATAAAGATGTTGTTCATGCGTAGGATCCCCACCAAAAAAGCCAATTGAGGTCAATCTATTCTCAGCTTTTGAGATTTCTTTTTGATAATAGGCAGTATCAATAACACCTTTACTAACATATTCATCTATTAACTTTCTATATGTTCCAACAACGGTAGCTATATAATGAACTGATTTCATTCTACCTTCAATTTTAAGTGAATTAATTCCTATGTCTATGAGTTTTGTAATATATTCTAAGGCATTTAAATCCTTACTACTCATAGAAAATGCTAAGTTCTCATTATATTTATTATTCTCAAAATAAAAGTCATAATTCCATCTACAAGAATGAGCACATCCTCCACGATTCGCATCTCTATCAGTCATATGATTACTAAGTGTACATCTTCCTGAATAAGAAACACACATTCCACCGTGGATAAATACTTCAATGTCTATGTCTGTATTGTTTCTGACTTCTTCTATCTCATTTATTGATAGTTCTCTTGCGGTAACAATTCTTTTTACAAATTGAGTTTTCCAAAACTCCATAGCTTTTGAGTTGGCAGTTGAGGCTTGAGTTGATAAATGAACTTCTAAGCCAATCTCACTTGCTTTCTTTATAATAATAGGCGAAGCGCAAATAACCGCATCTACTTTCACTCTCTTCAGATTAAGCAAATAAGCTTCCAATCCTTCTAAGTCAGAGTTATGTGGAAGAATATTTGTAGTTACATATATTCTTCTCTTATGAGAATGTGCAAACTGAACTGCCTCTTCAATATCATCAATGCTAAAATTCGAACTTCTTGCTCTTAAAGAGAAGTTCATACCACCGATATATACAGCATCAGCTCCATATAATATCGCAATCTTCAGTTTTTCTAAATCACCTGCAGGTGCAAGCAGCTCCGGTTTAATCATGTTATCACTTCTTCATATATTTAGTTTCTTTATAATAATAACCACTAGATAGTTTATTAACGTCATATTTTAATGAATAGTTTGACTTTGATTTTTCACTGTCAAAGGAATTCCTTAGTTCGCTATAAATGTTTGTTATATCCTCTAAGTAAGTATCATCAAATAAAAAACCATCAATTCGTACACTAATGTTCTTAAAATACTTCAATTAATCAAAACTATTTAAAATATTAGCATGGAATATATGTGAACCATTAAAATCTTCAATTATTGGATATGGTTCATCTCTAGTTTCCTCATATATATGTCCCTTTAGTTTTACTTCTTGATTTGTATAGTTAAAGAAATTAGATAGTATCTTTCTTTTGGAGTAGAACATATTCAAATGGCCATGAATTATTACTTCGACATCAGTTGAACATTCTATTATCTTTTGGATGTTTTCTAAAGTAATTTCTCTAGCTAAACAGACTCTTTTCAAGCCTAATTCAAGATAAAATAACACATCCTCAAGATTAGTAACTAATGTGCCAGGGTTGTAGATTAACTTATCAATAATTTCAATTTCTTTTAAAAAAAACTTTACAAACAGTGCCATTCCTCCAGCCAAGAGACTTCTGGGCATAAAAATATCAATGTTCTTTTTCTTTACGACAAATAACGTATATAAAGCACTAAAAAACAGAAATAAAAACGAGCCGACAACTGGTGGTTTATTGAAATATCTACCAAAATGAATAAGCATATTATAT
>CAJYBF010000330.1 GCA_913064935.1 uncultured Mollicutes bacterium | reverse complement strand
AGTTGTATTTGAGACATTTAGGCAATTGATTAATAGAAAGTAACAATCTTGAGTTCCCTATAGGCATCTTCAGTCGCCACTTCATACTGAGTCTACAGCGAGGATAGATAAATGATAGGAGATGAACAATATGATAATGACTATCATGAGTGAGAAGTATGCAAAAGAAATAACTACATGGAAATATGAGAAAGAGTATAGTATTTACAATTATTATGACTGGGATGTAGCACTAAGGAAAAACACTTCTTTGGCAGTCGAATCAATAAGAAAAGATGAATTTGTAGCTTTTATAAATAGTGATAATCTAGTAGGGTTTGGTAGAATACAAATGGCGGATGGAAAAGTTGTTTTAGGTATTGGAATCGAGCCGAATCTATGCGGTAATGGTTTTGGGGGAGAAGCATTGAAATTATTGATTGCCGAAAGTAAGAACAGATATCCTCAAACAGTAATCACATTAGAAGTTAGATCCTTTAATAAAAGAGCGATTGGATTATATATAAAATTTGGATTTGAAGTGATAGACACTTATTTAAAAGAAACTCCTATTGGAAATGGAGAATTCTTAAGAATGCAGTTGATACCGAATATTAATAAATCAGTTGAATAACGCAATTAGAATCTAATAATTTCGAAATGGATTATTTTTTTTTACTCGTCTATCATCCATTTTAAACTAGAATGTTCTTGCGTTTTAGAAAGAGTGTGTTATAATTTCTACTAATTATTGTTTTGTTGATTGGTAAGGTTATTCTTTATCTTTGAGATATTGACTAGTTGACACTATCATAGTTTGAGTTTAGATGTGGGGGAAATATTATGAGTATAATCGAAGTAAAGGGTGTTAGTAAACAGTTTAAAATAAAAGTAAAAAAGCATGGCTTTAGACATGCTATCAAGTCTATTTTTAAACCAACTTACAGGGTCGTTGATGCAGTTGATAATATAACCTTTGAAGTTAACAAAGGAGAAATGGTAGCGTTCATAGGTCCTAATGGTGCTGGTAAAAGTACGTTAATTAAGATGATGACTGGGATACTTTATTCTGATGAAGGATATATAAATGTATTAGGACTAAATCCTAATAAGGATAGAAAGAAGTTAGCTTATAGGATAGGTACAGTCTTCGGTCAAAAAGAGCAATTATGGATACATTTATCTCCTTATGATAATTTTATGTTTTTTGGTGCTGTTTATGACTTGGATGATGGTCTTGAAGAAAGAATAAGTGAGTTATCGAAGTTGTTTGAACTTGAAGAGTTCATAGATACTCCAGTAAAAAGTTTATCACTAGGACAAAGAATTAGATGCGAGATTGTTGCGAGTCTTATTCATAACCCTGAGATATTATTCTTAGATGAACCAACTATAGGACTTGATCCAGTTGTGAAAGCTAGTATTAGGAGTTTAATTAAGAAAATGAATAAGGAGTTAGGAACGACTGTTTTTCTAACAAGCCATGATGTAGGAGATATAGAGAAATTATGTAAAAGAGTTATTATTATTTATGTCTAATAGTTACTCTTTAACTTTGAGAGATTTAGAGAATACCCAGGCCGTGCTATATGAGAGCGAGAAAAACTACAGTGCATTAACAAATAATATGCGCGGTGGTGTTCTTGTTTGTTCTAAAGGTAAGAATGTTTATGCAAATACTAGCATAGTTAAAATGCTGGGGTATGAAAATAAAAGTTCTATATTAGGAAGGGAATTTGATGAGTTTGTGTATCCGGATGAAGTAGATGATGTTTCAACGCGCTGTCATTTACAAATGCATGGCAAGAAATTTGATTCTCAATTCGAAACTAGAATGATGACAACAACAGGCGAGCCATTGTTTGTTGAACTGAATGCAACCACAACTGTCTGGCAAGGTGAATCAGCCTGTTTGGTTACACTAAGAGACATTACTGAACAGAAAAAAAACGAACAAGCTTTACAGCAAATAAAATATACACTAGATCAAACATTAGACTGCATTTTTATGTTTGATTCTGAGAGTCTTCGTTTTACCTATGCAAATGAGGGTGCTTTAAAACAGATTGGCTATTCCAGAGACGAGCTTTCATGTATGCACCCATATGATATC
>CAJYBF010000329.1 GCA_913064935.1 uncultured Mollicutes bacterium | reverse complement strand
TTGCTTGCCTGTTTAGAGTGTAGTGCGAAGACTGACATCGCGTTTATGTCTGCTTTTCTATATCCCATCGAGTAAACTGTAAATAGTGCTATTCTTTCAGCACATACTGTTAACCCATAAGAGGCATTTTCTACATTGACACCGGTAATTATTTCTCCATTTTTTAGTTCAATTGCTGCACCAACTAAAAAGTTCGAGTATGGTGCGTATGCTTTTTCGCTCACTTCTAGTGCTTTTTCTATTAATTTATTCATCTACTTCCTCCAAAATTTTATCTTGTAAATCAAACATAATTTTATGATCTGAATCTGTTTCGTGATCATACCCAATCGAGTGTAAAAACCCGGTTACAAACATAAAACTCCATTCTTTTTCAAAAGAATGTTTAATCTCCTGTGCTTGCTCTTTCACTTTTTCAAGAGAAATAAAAATATCTCCTAGATAGTTATCCTCACCTACAAAAGTTAGTACATCTGTAGCGTAGTCTTTTTCTCTGTAATTTTTATTCATACTTTGAATTTCATCGTTGTCTAAGAAAATAAACCTAATTTCCTTGTCTTGAACATTCATTACTTCTGCAGCTTTGTTTGTAATGCTTGTCCCCAACTTTTCATAATCTTCAGTATTCAATTTAGTTTTATTGAAATAATTAATGTTTGTCATTTTCATATTTTTCATACTTTCTTATGATTTCTTGAACTAGTGGATGTCTTATTACATCTATTTTACTAAATCTTACTACTTCTATTCCGATTACACTTTCAAGAAGTTTAGAAGCTATAATAAGTCCGGACTCTTCTTTTCCTGGTAAGTCGATTTGAGTGACATCTCCAGTAATAATCATTTTAGAGTTCATTCCCAATCTAGTGAGGAACATCTTCATTTGCTTACCTGTTGTGTTTTGAGCTTCATCTAGAATAATGTAAGCATTATCTAATGTTCTACCTCTCATATAGGCTAAAGGAGCAATTTCTATGACTCCTTTTTCAAGAAGCATTTCTACGTTTTCCTTACCTAAGCAATCATGCAGTGCGTCGTACAGTGGTTGTAAATATGGATCTACTTTTTCTTTAAGATCTCCTGGAAGAAAACCTAAGCTTTCACCAGCCTCCACAGCAGGTCTTGTTAAGATTATTTTATTTATTTCATTATTTTTCAGTTTAGCGATTGCGTTTATTACAGCTACATAAGTTTTACCTGTACCAGCTGGGCCTATAGCAAACACCAAATCACTACTGTTTATGGATTCTAAATATCTATTTTGTTGTAACGATTTTGAGTAAAGTACTTTTCCATTATAAGTTCTTACTATTTTATACCTTTTAGAATATACTTCAACAGCTTTTTCTAACTCTCCTTCTTTAGCCATATTACATAAATAAATAATATCGCGTAAGTTAATACTAATGTCTTTTGAAATAATGAGTTTAAGTGCTTTAAAAACTTCAGTAATTTGCTCCATTGTTTCTTCATCAGTAGGTCCTACTAAAATGTCATCGCCACGAGTTAAAATTTCTACATCAAAGAAGCGCTCAAAAGTTTTGATATTATTATCATTGTTTCCAATAATCAGTTGAGCTTCATTAAAATTTGCAAAACTTACATCAAGTTTAGTTAGATTCAAAGTTGTATTCTCCTTTAAAGTTGGCTATATTCTCATATTTTCTAGTAAGTGTTGATATAATGAATTTATCTTGTTCTTCAACGTTAGATAGAATAAAAATCTCTTTTATACTCTCGAATGGATGTACCTTATTACTAAGAAATTCCTCACTTATACGAGAGTAAATGTATTCTTCTACTGTATCAATATTATACACATTAATTATATCATCTTTTTCGATATATTTATTTATCCCTACGTCATCCATCGTCGCTTTTGATGAATAAATCTTAATATCGTGACTTTCAAAGTCTGTAATTAGTGGGTGATTACAGTCTTTATGTTTTACTGAAAGAGCGGGTTTGGCGCTAACACAACTTATCGCATAAGCTTCTTCATACATTTTTATTAATGTAGTAGAACTTGCCGGTCCGATAACATCAAAGCTGTACTCTCTTTCATCTATATTATTTTTACGTAATTTTTCTGTAAT
>CAJYBF010000328.1 GCA_913064935.1 uncultured Mollicutes bacterium | reverse complement strand
TAGAATTTTAATATATAGAAGTTAGTGTACGTAATTTTAACAAAGGTACTTACCATAACGATGAGCAATTGTTGGATGGTGATTAACAAACAATGAGCGAAATAGTAGATGAAATGGGTGTTCAATATACAGACAGGACCGGGGCAGCTGCATTCTATGATCCTAAGGTAGATATTCAAGTTCAAACTATGATGGGTCATACTATTACAATTAGCACGGTTCAACTAGATTTCCTGTTACCACTTAGATTTGATTTGAATTACATTGCTGAAGGTGGACATAAAGAAAGACCGGTAGTTATACACAGAGGGTTAATCTCTACATGGGAAAGATTAATGAGTATACTGATAGAACAGTACCGCGGAGCATTCCCTACTTGGTTAGCACCTATTCAAGCTACTGTAATACCAGTAAGTAATGCAGTTCATTTAGATTACTCGACAAAGATATATGAAGAACTATTTGATAAGGACATACGTGTAGAACTTGACACACGCGAAGAAAAACTAGGTTATAAGATTCGCGCAGCACAAACACAAAAAATTCCTTACCAATTAGTTGTAGGCGATAATGAAGTTGAACAGAATCTAGTAACATATAGAAAATATGGTTCGCAAGAACAAACTACAATTAAGTTTGAAGAGTTTAAATTAATGATACTTGACGAAATAAAAACAAAAAAAAGATAGATTTAAAAAGTACTTTTACAAAAAGTGCTTTTTTTTGATAGAATAATAAGGAAGGGAATGATAAAAATGAATGTACTAGTATATAATCCGAAAGCTAGAGGACACCGTGGAGAATTATCTTTAGATGAAGTAATTAAGAAAATCGACGGAGAGCATATAATTTACAATGTTTTAGAGATTAATAATTACGAGGAGTTCCTAAGTCAATTTAATGAAGATGATGAAATAATCGTGATTGGTGGGGATGGAACTTTATCTATATTCGCAAATAACATCTCGAAAATTGAAAATATCAAATCAAGAATACTATTCTATAGTGGTGGAACAGGAAATGACTTTATGAGAAACTACCCTGAAGACTTCGTTCCATATGAAAAATCTATAGACAAAGTAATTGCTAAAGGAGATATAACAAGAATTATGATAAATGGTTTTGGTGTTGGAGTGGATTGTGAAGTTACTGAACGTTCTCAAAACGCTAAAAGAAAAAATCAATTGTCTTATTTTTATCACACAATTATATCTTTCTTTACTTATCAACCTATTGATGCAGTAATAACTGTGGATGGCGTTGAGAAATCATTTAAAAAAGTATGGTTAACAGTTGCGCAAAACGGAAGCAACTTCGGTGGAGGTATGAATGTTACGCCTGAAGCAAAAAATAATGACGGACTTTTAGATGTTTGTGTAGTTCACACTGTTAGTAGATTAAAATTGCTATATCATTTTCCAAAAGTATATTCTGGAAAACATGTTAAAGTTACCAAATACTTCACAATGCTAAAAGGTAAGGATGTAAAAATCAAGATGAGCGAACCAAGAATGCATCAAGTTGATGGAGACTTAGGAATTAATCCACAAACAGACTTTCACGTTTATATAGATGGATAGAAATCTCTATAAAGCTCATCAATTATGGGAAAATGGAGAATTAGAAGAAGCACTAGTTTTACTTGAATCACTTGAAGAAAAAGATAGTGATACATTACTAGACATCGCATTAATTTATTTTGAACTAGGAAAATTGGACACAGCTGAGCAGATTATTGGTAAAATTATAATGGTGGACACTAAACATGCTGGAGCCCATTATAGTTTAGCTACCATTTATGATGAGGTTGGCGATTATGATAATGCTATTGAATTTTTTGCTGAAATTGGAAACACTACGAAGGTAAATGTATTTGATAGCTTCAAAGAGTGGATGGTGAATCATGAAAGCAATTGATATTCTTGTAGCATTTATGAATTTACTGAAATTAGTCACAGTCTCTATTGTTTGTATATCTTTGGCCTATTGGCTAGCAATTCTAATTAATAATTATATTAGTTATTTTTTAATTTCATTCTTGGTTTTTGTCTTGTCTATCATTTTTATATCACTGGTAGATATTGCGAAAGATAGAAGATTGAAAATAG
>CAJYBF010000327.1 GCA_913064935.1 uncultured Mollicutes bacterium | reverse complement strand
TCTTATTAACCTTCCTTGATTATCATATATCTCAATATCTACCACATTTTCTGTTGTCTGTAAATCAAGCGTGATTGTTACTACATCATTATATACATCACTATCTGGTGAGAACATTTTAGGGTCAACTGTAACTGTCTCTGTTGGGTTGGCAATAAACAATTGCGAATTTTCATAGCCTGGTGTCCCCCACTCGACAGTTTCTGCTGCTGTGTGCCAATTTGATGGTTCATTGGTGGGTGCTACAAAAGATATTCTCTCTAAGGCCTTTCCATCATTCGTGCTTAATAACGAAAAATGAAAATCCTCATCAAAATTGAAGTAATCTAAAACCAATTCATCTTTCGATAATAAATAAACAGTTCCAGAATCGTTATTATAAGTTGGAATATCATTTGACTCGAACAAGGTGCCTAATCCATATATTGAAAAATCGTTTTGGATATCTAATGTATCTTCTGTAATTAAGACGTAAGTCTGAGGTAAAATCAACCGTTGTACAGTACTAATCGGTTTGATATTGGCTATTGAGTCACTCCAATTGGCCAATTGTAAATCTTGTAAATCAAGAATCTTATCTGATTTATTATAAATCTCAACATAATCAGATCCTCCAGTTAATGGGTTGAACATTACTTCATTTAAAATGATATCACCTGCCTCAACAGAGTCGGGTAAACCTAAAGAAACTGTCAGACCATTCAATACGTTACCCCAGCAATCTTGAACATTAGAAATCTCTATATCATAAATGACGCTTGTTGTTAAAGTGGAAGGATATACCACCAAGGAGTTTAAAGAAGTATATTGCCAGTCTAATGCCGTAACAGCAGGATTGACAGTAATGGATGCCACAATATTCGTATCTACGATTTCGTTAAACGTCAATATCAATTCACTGTTAGACACTACATCAAATGAAGCAACATAAGGTGGGGTAACATCATCCTGATCTGTCCAATTAGAGTTTTGCTCAGCTGGTGTTCCACCTATTGTATTAATTGCAGCACTCCAATTTGAAGCATCACTACAGGGTGCATCTAAATGTTTACGTTCAATAGCCCAACCACCGTCAGCTTTGGCCGAATTCTGATACCATGCAGTCGTGTAGTAAATTGAGTCTAAGAGGTTATTACCGTCATCTTTCAGCACTATTGCATCATCAGAATTGTTTAATGAAGGTAAAGATACTTCTATGAAATTTGATACAAAAAACTGAGCTGCATCCCCTGTGTTAGTTATCAAGACATACTCGCCAGGAGCTAGAAAATAAGAAGGTAAAGCAACAGTGCTAGAGGCATCAGAAATTGACCAATTATTTAGGTCAAAATATTTTGCAGATCGATTATACAATTCAATGTACTCAACTTCTGGTAGTCCAACCGTTGGTGACGGATCACATATAAACTCAGTGATGATAACGTCATTCGCAGCAGGAATATCAGGAACAAAATAGGTGAATTGGGTTGTTGAAGGCGAATCAATTGGATTACCAGATACATCTTCGACATTATTAACAGTAAGCGTATATGTCTGACCATTTACAAAAGCACCTGCAAAACCAATGTCTGCAATAGAAGGATCACCTACATCTAGAATGACTGAAGTTGGCTGTCCTATTCCTCCATCAACAGAATAATTTGATAAGGTTTCAGTAGTTACTTGATCCATTGGCTCTGAAAATTGAACAATTATATCATTTTGGGTATCGATTACTGCAGAAACTAAGCTTGGGTTAGTGCCATCAACATAGGGGTTACCAACGTTATCAAAAAAGAAAGATGTAGATCTTGTTGAAGTGTATTTACAAAAGAACCCAAAATGAGTTGAAGAAGTATAAGTTACATCATTCACAGTTCCTTCAGACACGAAATTATAACCACCAGTAGAATCTCTAAACACTTCCCAGTTTCCTGCAGCATCTCTAGTGACTCTGACTCTAGCTAACGCGACTGGTAAGTCTACAACATCATCCGTTCCATCTAGAATTTCAGTGGTTGAAGTACCGTCCTGTCTATATAAACTAATTTCATCAGTTGTGTTTCCAATTTGAACAAAATATCCATTCAAAGCCCCTTTCAAGTTTGCATTATCTGACATTAGATACACTCTT
>CAJYBF010000326.1 GCA_913064935.1 uncultured Mollicutes bacterium | reverse complement strand
AGTCAACCAGTGGACTCAAAGATTCCACGAATATGCGAATTACAATGGAACCTATTTATCTCCAAAAATCTAAATTAATTCTATTAATTATATTTACCTTCAGCGATTTTCGGCAAATCGGTTTCTTGATTTTCTAATTTTGAATTGATTATTTCAAACACCTGATCCAAATATTTACCCTTATTAGAAGGTTTGGCTTGACGCAGATAAGATGGTATATCCTCTAAAAAATCCCATTTACTAGTAGGCATATATTCTAATAATGTTTCTAGCATTTCTGGACGCAATAAAGGTTGATTTTCAGGTTTATTCGGCTGCCTTTTACGAATTACTTCATTATCAAATTCAATGAGCATACTTCTTAAATCAGTTTCTCTTGATATAAAGTCATCAACTAAATCTTCATCAATTTCAATCTGCTCAATAATTTCTTTAATTTCTTGAGTTATATTCTCATGTATTTTTGCATTATGTGATATTTTGTTAATTTTAAAGAAAAGAATTATTATTGATACAATTTCACCTAGTGAAATAGATAATAAGGATGCTGTTACAGCAACAATCAAACCATAAGGAAGTAGTACATAAACTAAAATAATTGAAGCAACGATTCTTACAACTTGTTCTGCCACGTGGGCAATTCCAGTGATTTTCATCATCTTTAAACCGTGCAAGTAACCTTTTAGGATTCCACTAAATGAAACTAAAGGTATTAAAATCACAGTAGTCAATATTGGATAAAAGGTTTCTGAATTATTTAACCATGTATTTGCTAAAGGTTTTATAACTAGCAACAGTAAAAGCATCAACACACAACTCATTATTAATGATATTGATAATGAATTATAGATTATAGTACTGTTTTTAGTAGTTTTTTTAATCCGGTTTTCTGATATTAATTTACTTATCGCAATGGGTAACCCAAGTTGGGCTAAGGATATGAAGAGAATGATTGTCGGAAAACTCATCATATATATCCCGATACCGTCTGTTCCTAGTAGCCTAGTAATAACTATTCTGTTGACCAGACCAAGACCTTTTACAAGTAATCCAGTTATGGATAACGTAAGAGTGTTTTTAATGAAAGTATTCTTCAATATAATATCCTCCTTAACTAATAATGAATATGAAATGTAAAATATTATTATTACTTTATTGAAAGGTTAGTTGGAAATTGATATACTTAGTATTGTGTAAAGTGCAATTTAATCAAATATTAAATAATAAAAAATCGAAATTGTCAAAACAAAGGAGAAAACCATGGACTTAAGTAAATATATTGCAAATGTACCAGATTTTCCAAAAGAAGGAATACAATTTAAAGATATAACTCCACTAATGCAAAATGGTGCTGCATTCAAGGAATCTGTTAATCGATTCGTAGAATTTGCTAAATCAGTCAATGCGGACGTAATTGTTGGTCCTGAAGCTAGGGGATTTATTTTTGGATGTCCAACTGCTGCTGAATTGGGTATAGGATTTATTCCGGTAAGAAAACCAGGTAAACTACCTAGAGAAACAGTGGACTTTGAATATGATCTAGAGTACGGAAGCAATACATTAAGCATGCATGTTGATTCTATAAAACCTAATCAAAGAGTTTTGATAGTTGATGATTTACTTGCCACTGGTGGTACAGTTAAAGCTACTATAGACATAGTTGAACAATTAAAAGGTCAAGTTGTAGGATTAGCCTTTCTTATAGAGTTAGATTTTCTAAAAGGTAGAGATTTATTCCCTGACTACAATATTATGACGATGTTACATTACTAGGAAGTGAGTTTATGGATTTATCAGCTATAGATATCTTAAAAACCGCAAAAATTTATATATCAAACGAAAAGCATCTTGGACTAATTGAAGATGCTTTTGAGTATGCAAGTAAGAAACATAAAAATCAAGTAAGAAAATCAGGTGAACCATACCTGATTCACCCTCTTGCTGTTGCTAATATTTTAGCGGAATATCATTTTGGTCCATACACAATCATTAGTGGTCTTTTACATGATGTTTTAGAAGATACAGATACGGAACATAATGAGATTTCTGATTTATTTGGTGAAGATGTCGCTGGGATAGTACAAGGGGTAACGAAACTTACACAATTAAGCTTTACTT
>CAJYBF010000325.1 GCA_913064935.1 uncultured Mollicutes bacterium | reverse complement strand
GCTTAATCTCAACATTTGATATCTTAATTCCCCATGCATCAGTCTGTTTATCAAGAATCTCTTGTATATCATAATTAAGGCGTTCTCTCTCAGCAAGCATCTCATCTAACTCATGTCCACCAAGTACTGAACGCAAAGTTGTCTGGGCAAGTTGGCTTGTAGCTGTATAAAAATTCTCAACTTGGATAATAGCCTTCTCGGGATCAATAACACGAAAATAGACTACTGCATTAACATGTACAGAGACATTATCATGAGAGATAACATCCTGAGTAGGAACATCAAGAACTATAGTACGAAGATCAACCCTAACCATCTGTTGAATAAATGGAATCAGTATAATAAGTCCAGGTCCTTTGACCCCGGTAAAGCGACCAAGTGTGAAAATTACACCTCGTTGATACTCTCATAAAATACGAATAGCCATCGCTAAAAATACAATGACAAAGGTAGCTACATATATTCCTATAATAGGTAAATCAAAAATCATCTTTTACTCCTTAATTGGTTTAACTTTTAAAATAAGACCACTGAGTTCAATAACCTGAACACTCTGACCAACTGATAGTTTACTCTCACTTGTTGCACTCCATCTCTCACCATGACAATGAACAATATAACCTTTATCATTAGATTCAAGCACCTCAGCAGTAGAGCCAACCATCTCTTCGACGCCTGTAACTACTTTGGCTGACCTTGACCTTATAAACAGTCTCATAACTAAAATAAAAAAAGCAAGACTGGAAATAGTAAAAGCTATAATCAATGGGATGGAAACACTACTGCCAAGAGTGTCGGCATCAAACAGTAACAGCGAACCAAAGGCAAAGGAGATTACTCCCCCAATACCTAATATACCGAATCCTGCAATAAATACTTCTGATATCATAAAAGTAATACCTAAGATTATAAGCAGTAGTCCTGCATAATTAAAAGGTATCATATTTAGAGAATAAAGTGCGATTACTCCAGATATAATTCCAACTACCCCAGGTAATATTGCACCAGGATTCATAAGCTCAAAAAATATACCATATATTGCAATCAGTAAAAATATATATGCAATATTTGGATTTGTGATTATAGATAAAAAACGAGTTTTCCAATCGGCTTCATACAACTCTATAACTGCGCCCTCCGTTTGAAGTGAAATGCTCTTGCCAAAGATAACAACACTCCAACCATCAAGTTTACTGAGTAACTCTTCAGTGTCCTCAGCTATCAAATCTATAACACCATACTTCAATTCATCTTTAGCAGATAGACTTTTAGACTCTTTGACCGCAGATAGCGCCCATGTAATATTTCGGTCATTTAGTTGGGCCAAACTTTTAATGTACGCCATAGCATCATTTATAGCCTTTTTCTCAAGAGTAGAACTAGCACTGGTATTTGAATCTTCAAGCTTTGGCATTGGCATTAAGCTTATAGGTGTTGCAGCACCGAGGTTAGTTGCCGGTGCCATAGCTGCTATATGGGAAGCATAAAGAATGTAAGTTCCGGCACTGGCGGCACGAGCACCTTTTGGATAGACTTACGTAAGAATCGGAATAGAAGAATTTGTGATTTCTTGAATCATCTCTCGCATAGATGAGGAAAGACCACCCGGAGTATCTAGCTCAAGAAGCACTGCTTGCGCATTTTTACTTGCTGCATAAGCCATACCCTCTTTTATGTAGCTACTACTTGCTGGGCCTATAGCACCTTTTATTTGCAGTTTTATAATTGTAGAAGTATTAGCAAAAAGCTCTAGTGATAGTAAAAGAAATAAAATAAGTAAGCGTTTCATTTTGTATACCTTGTATATTACTATTAAAGTTCACACATAATATAAACTAATAATAACTAAGAAATAGCAACAAAGTCAAATACATTAAATGAACCAATACAACAGATGGTATAATTCTCAAATACGTGAGTTAGAAAATAGGTAATTAATAGGAGAATACTTTGAAACTTACATTTTTAGGTACAAGTGCCGGAAAACCAACGAAAGATAGAAATGTATCTGCTCTAGCATTGGAATTTGACCAGGACAATAAATGGTATCTTTTTGATTGCGGAGAGGGTACACAGCGCCAGATTATGCATACCAAACTCCATATAGGAAAACTGGACACTATTTTT
>CAJYBF010000324.1 GCA_913064935.1 uncultured Mollicutes bacterium | reverse complement strand
GGAACCTGTTTATTTGAATGCAATTAAAAACTCTTTTGTATATGGAGGAATATCTAGTTTGTTATGTTTACTTATTGGATATCCAATGGCTTATATATTAGCGTTTAGTAAGATTAAATATAAAGGATTAGTATTAGTGTTAATAATACTACCAACATGGAGTAATATGCTACTTAGAATCATTGCATGGGAGAAGTTATTCTTACCAAACAGTATTTTGAATATGTTTGGGATAAGTTTTGATTTAATTGGAACCCCAATAGCGGTCATTATCGGAATGATATCAATATATTTGCCATTTATGATACTTCCAATATATACAGTACTTGAAAAGATGGACAAATCATTGATAGAAGCTAGTCTTGACTTAGGTTTAACTAGATTCAAAACGTTTCTTAAAGTAACATTACCTTTGTCTATTTCAGGCGTGTTAAGTGGGTTTATAATGACTTTTTTACCTGCTGCGACTGCTTTTGCATTACCAACAAGACTTAGTGGTGGAAAACTACAACTTATTGGAAACATAATTGAAATACAATTTAAAAATTCATTTAATTATAATTTTGGTAGTTTGATATCATTAGTAATAATCATTATTATATTTGGTATGTTAATGATCATTTATAAAGTAGACTCGAATGTGGAGACTTTATTATGAGAAAATATGCAAAATTTAGTATTGTAATAATTACTTTCTTATTACTTTATTTCCCAATAGTTGTTATTGCTTTGTTATCAGTGAACGCCTCACAAACTGGTGTAACATTTACTGATTTTACATTTAGATGGTATCAAGAAGTAATTCAAAATGATTCCTTAAGAGGAGCAATATTAAATACATTACTTATCGCTGTTACCTCTACAGTAATCAGTACTATTTTAGGAACATTTATTTCCATTGGAATATTTAGTTTTAAACTTAAATATAGAAGTAAACTGATCTTAATCAACAATTTTCCAATCGTTAATGCAGATATTTCAACTGCGATCATATTAATGATTATATTTACAATCATTAATATAAAATTTGGATTTACGACTATGTTGTTAGCTCATATATTCTTTTCTATACCATTTGTAATATTAAGTATTATACCGAGATTACGAGAAGTAGATGAAGATTTGTTCGATGCGGCTATAGATTTAGGTTGTAGTAAGTTTCAAGCACTATATAAAGTAATCATACCTTCAATTAAAACGGGAATAATAACAGGAGCATTAATTGCGTTTACAATGAGTATTGATGATTTCGTTATTAGTTGGTTTAATACAGGGAATGGTTTTGACAATTTCTCGATATGGATTTACGCAAGACTTGGCAGGAAAACATTTTCACCTGCAGCCTATGCTTACAACACAATAATTACGGTATTGACTATTACCATACTAATTATCTATAATATAAAGAGCATAAGGAGAGTGAATGATGAAAAAAATAATTAGTGTGCTAGTTTTAGTATTATTATTAGCATCGTGCGGTAATGCAAAAAAAGAAACCCTATACATTCTAAACTGGGGAGAATATATAGAAGAAGAACTTTTAACAAAATTTGAAGAAGAGTTTGATGTCAAAGTAGTTCTTGATGAAGTATCTTCAAATGAGGAAATGTATACTAGAATTAAATCAGGAACAACTGATTATGATATTACAATTCCATCTGATTATATGGTAGAGAAAATGATCAACGAAGAATTATTACTAGAAATTGATCAATCACTAATAACAAATCATCCAGTTTTCTTCCGTGATTTAGTGGACTTGCAAAAAGTATATGATCCTAACCAAGCATATACAGTATCTTATTTCTGGGAAACAATAGGAATAATGTATAACTTAAGCTATGAACAATTAGTTCAAAATCGTGGTTGGAGTGTATTGTTTGAAGAATCAGAATATATTCAAAAAGTAGGAATGTATGATTCAAGTAGAGATGCTATCGCTAGTGCGTTACTTTACTTAAATCTTGATATAAACACAACTCTAGAAAGTGATTTATTACTTGCAGAAGCTGTGTTAAAACAATTTGATTATGAAGCGTTTGGAACTGATGACTTGAAAACAAAAATTGTATCTGGAAATCTTGACGTAGCTTTAGTTTACAGTGGTGATTTTTATGACCAGTTGTACTTAACTTGGG
>CAJYBF010000323.1 GCA_913064935.1 uncultured Mollicutes bacterium | reverse complement strand
ACAAGAAGATTTAAAAGAACACAAAATATAACAATCTATGCAAGACTTTAGAACTGATTATTTAATGGATAAACTTAATGAGCTTGAGCAAAAAGAAGTACATGAAGGTATATCTAATTGGGAAAAAGCTAGAAAGAAACAAGTACAAAGGGAATTGGAAAAAATACTAAAATGAGTGCAAGAACAAAAATAGTTAATGCTTTAGTAGATAAATTTAAAGGAATAAATGGGTCTACACCTTATAATAATACTCTATATACTAATGTAGAAAATAGATTACGTTTTTGGGATGAAATTAATGACTTTCCTTATGTTTGTGTAACCTCTGGAGATGAAGTTAGAGAATATTTGCCGGGAGACTTTAAGTGGGCTTTTCTAACTGTATCCATAAAGATATATGTAAGAGAAGAAGAAGCATCAGAAAGACTAGAAAGCGTAATAGAAGATATAGAATATATATTAGATAACAATTTTAGACTTACATACGATACAAATAAAACAACAGAAGATATAAGAATAATCTCAATAACAACTGATGAAGGTCTATTACATCCAACAGGTATTGGAGAAGTAACACTTCAAGTCAGATATAGTTTACCATAACATTGATAATAATCATATATTAGATAAACTAACATAAAGGTAGGAGAAATATAACATGGCATTTAATTTATCAAGAAATACAAAATTTGTTGTGTCTACTGTAGATACTGGTTGGACTTCTAGTAACTCATTTGAAATTCCGGTTTTAGATGGCTACAGTTTCACACAGGATACAGAGACTCAAACAATTACAGTTTCAGAGGCAGGGGCAACACCAGCTCGTGGTCAAAGAATGTACAATACAGCACTTGCACCTGCAGAATTTAGTTTTAGTACTTATGTACGCCCTAGATTTGATGCTACAGTAAGTCCAGATGAAACTAGAGCAGTAGAACAAGTACTATGGGATGCACTTGCTAGTGCAGCACTTAATGGAGCTACTACTGTATCCTCTGCATCTTTAGATGTTGACTTTGCGGCTTCAGCAGTAAACCAATTACTTAAACTTAATATGTATTTCTATACTGGAGATACAACATACGCACTTACAAATGCAGTACTAAATGTTGCAGAAGTAGATTTTAGTATTGATGGTATTGCTATGGTTACTTGGTCTGGTTTTGCAGATGCAGTACAAGAAAGAATTGCAGGAACAACAGCTCCTGATTTTGCTGGTTCACCTAAAGATTATTTAGAAGTAGATACAGCCTCTGACTTTATTGTTAATAAGCTGTCTACAGTAACATTAACTAATGATGCCGATGCTACCGCGTATACTGTAGTTCTAACTGGTGGTTCATTTACTATTGATAATGGTATTACATTCTTAACTCCAGAAGAGTTAGGTGTTCTTAATACTCCATTAGATCACTTTACAGGTACAAGATCAATTACAGGTACAATCACAGCTTATCTTAGAACTGGTGGTACTGATGACACTGGTGACTTATTTAATGATTTATCAACAGATACAGCTACTACGTTGCATGACTTTACGTGTAATCTATTTGTAGGTGGTGCTGGAAACAAACCTAGAATGGAATTAAATATGGCACAAGCTCATGTAACTATTCCAACAATAAACGTAGAGGATGTACTTTCTGTTGAAATAACATTTACTGCACTTGGTTCAGCTGACTTTGCCTCAACAGACGAAGTTACTGTAAAGTATATACACACAAATAGTGTATAATAATAATAATAATATAAAGTTGTAATATTATAGGCAAGGGGAGAAATCCCCTTGTCATTTTTTAAAAAATATATGGCATTCTTAACTACACTAGATCAAGCATTATTCATCTCAACTGTTAATACCGGTCATACACTATCTAATACGAGTAAATTAAAAATAACTAAAGGGTTTACTTTAACAGGAACTAGTATTAGTCAATCTGACTCTAAATCTAGAGTTACAACTACCCCAAATAGAGTAAGAACATCACATATTGTAGGTAATTCACCTATAAAAATATCCTTTGATACATACATAAAACCTTTTGATACTTGAAGTGTTATAACTTCAGCAGAGAAGTTACTATGGGACTCCTTCATGGGTGCTCCAAGTACTGAATCCGGCGCAGTATATAGTATTGATT
>CAJYBF010000322.1 GCA_913064935.1 uncultured Mollicutes bacterium | reverse complement strand
ATGTAAAGTGTACCAATTCTGTTTTCTATATCTAGTAGATAACTGAATGATTGTTTCATTACGTCTAGTGCTGTTAGTTCAGGACTCAAAACAGTATGTTGATCTAAATAACCAACTCGAACTCTTTTAGCCCAAGTGATTTTACCTCCATCGGGAAGTAATTTTCTTGTAATAATGTTCATAAAAGTTGACTTACCTTCACCATTAGCTCCAATAAGTCCTATTTTTTCACCCTTTAGTAGTCTAAAAGAAACATCTTCTAATAGATCTCTTCCACCAAAAGTATGAGATACATTTTGCACATTTAAGATACTCATAAGTACTACCTCCATACTTTATAAATTATAAATTAATTTTGCTAAAAATCAACCATCAAATTTATGAATTACTGACACAAGTAAAAACGAGCCTATTTTAGGGCTCGTTTTAGAATGTTTAAACTTGTTTAAATTGTAGTTTATACATATCAGCATAGAAACCATCTAATTCCATTAAATGTTGGTGATTACCTCTTTCGATGATTTTTCCATCTTTAACAACTAAAATTACATCAGCTCCAAGAATGGTCTGTAATCTATGGGCAATAACAATTGATGTTCTGCCTTCCATCAAATTTCTCATGCTGTCTTGTATTTTCTTCTCAGTTCTTGTGTCTACACTAGATGTAGCTTCATCAAGAATTAATATATCAGGATTTGAAAGTATTGTTCTAGCTATAGATATTAACTGTCTCTCACCATGAGAGAAGTTAGATCCGCCTTCTTCAACATCAGTCTCATATCCTTTTGGTAATCTTGAGATGAATCCATCGCAATTAGCATATTTAGCTGCTTGAATGATTTCCTCTTTTGATGCCTTTAGGTTACCATAACGAATATTATCATAAACCGTACCAGTGAATAGTTCAGTATCTTGGAATACTACCCCTACTGCTTTTCTATACTCAACTTTACGGTATTCCTTTATATCCTTACCATCAACTGTAATAACACCATGTTCAACATCGTAGAATCTATTGATAAGATTTATAATTGTTGTTTTCCCACCACCGGTAGGCCCTACAATAGCTGCAACTTGATTTTTCTTAACCCAAAAATTAATATCTTCTAATACTGGTATTTCATCATAGGCAAATGTTACATCTTCAAATCTAATTTCACCTTCAAGATGTTCAGCCATGTAATCGTAATCAGTAGTATATTCATCTGTTTCATCTATCAATGCATAAACTCTCTCTGCTCCAGCGATAGCTGCTTGGATAGAATTTAGTAGTTGACTTAAATTACTGATTGGTCTGATAAATTGTCTTGCATAAGATGTTCCTGCTGCGATATTACCAGGACTAATGATTCCATATTTTATTGATAAGAAACCACCTACGACAACTAAAACTACATAGATTAAATTATTCATAAAGTTAATAATAGGAAATATAACACCTGAGTATAGCATTGCTCTAAAACTAGCTCTTTTAAATAATTGATTCTTCTTTTCAAAATCATCAATTACATTATCTTCTTGAGAATAAAGTTTAATTGTTTTAAAACCTTGAATACTTTCCTCTACAACACCATTAATAGCCGCTAGGTGCTTTTGTTGGGCTTTAAAGAGCGGAAATGACTTCTTAGCTATAAACACTGTTACAATGACCATTATAGGAATAAATAATATAGTCACGACACCTAAATGCCAGGAAGTAATAAATAGTAAAATCAAAGCTCCAAATAAAGTTATAATACTAGTAAATATTTGAACTACTGATTGACTTAAAGCATTAGATATTGTTTCGATATCATTAGTAAGTTTACTCATGATATCTCCCTTAATATTAGAATCAAAATATTTAATAGGCAGTTTTTGAAGTTTCAAGAAAGCATCTTCTCTGATTTCCTTAACCGTTTTTTGTGTTATATCCGCCATAATATAGTTTTGTAACCAACCAAATAGTCCAGCCACTCCACCTACGACTACTAGTATTACACCAATAATTACAATACCCTTGTAGTCGAACTTCATTATGTATTCATCAATTCCTCTTGCAAAAATCATGGGAATAAGTAAATTTGCTGCTGTAGCTACAAAACTTACAATTACTACTAGGAATATCAAATACTTTCTCTTATTTAAGTATCCAATTGTGCGTAAA
>CAJYBF010000321.1 GCA_913064935.1 uncultured Mollicutes bacterium | reverse complement strand
CCATCAAAGTCTCGATAAGTGACAATGTATTGATTGATTTCATATTGTGAATAGATATTTTCATCCTTTAAGATATTACTATAATTTCCTATCCATCCTATAAAATGATATCCATCAACTAGCAATGGGGTAGGAGGAGATAAAGAATCTCCATAATTTACACTGTCGGATTGTAGTAAAAGATTATCAAAGTCGTAAAAATCCACAGAGAAAGTTATTGGATTATATAAAGCGTTAAGAGTTCTACTAGACTTCACATTCTCATAAGCCCCATCCCATCCAGAGAAGGTATATCCCTCTCTAGAGACTGAAGGAGGGAGAGCATCTCTCCCGTAATCTACTTGGACACTTTTTAGGGTATTACCGTTGTAATCTTTAAAAACTACAGTGTATATTTTTACTTCATAATCAGCATAAATATTCTTGTTTGATGTCACATTAATATAACTAGAGTTCCACCCTGTAAAGTTCATTCCTGTAATCGTTGGCGCAATTGGAGGAGATGCATCATCACCATAATTTACAGTATGAGATTTCAGTAAACTACCATAATAGCTGAAAAACTTAACATTATATGTTGAGATGCTGTATTGAGCTATAAGTGTTTTATTAGTTGTTATATTTGTATAGCTACTGCTCCAACCTGTAAAGGTATAAGCCGTTCTCGATACAGTAGGAGGAACTGCATTGCCCTCGTAAGTAACTTGATCTGTTTTTAAAGTAACGCCATTGTAATCTTTAAAAATAACATCATATTCTCTCACTTCAAAGAGAGCATGGATAATCTTACTACTAGTTACGTTCAAATAACTTTTGTCCCAACCTGTAAAAAGATACCCTACTTTTATAGGATTTGTTGGTGTCAACGCATCCGAACCTTCTCTTACACTTTCTGTTTTATGCAATGCACCTCCATTATAAAAGTACACATTATGATACACAAAATATTCAGAATAGACTGAAGGATTTTGAAGACACGCCTGATACTCATTGATTCCTAGTTCAGGTAGGACAAAGTATTCACAATCACTTGATGCATGCACTGAAACTACAGATTTCAACATACTCAACGATAAAAATACTACTATAATTACTCTTTTCATAACTCACCTCTAATACTTATCTAATAAAGATAGTTAAAGGTAGATTGATTTTTACTACAAAAAAAGAAACTTCCTTAGTTTCTTCTCACCTTATGTTTCATATAAACAATGCTATTCTGCCTGTGTACTACATCATAACCAATCTTCTTATATATAATTTCATTAATACTTTCACTTGTTTCAAGGAACATTTCATCATAGTCATTATAAACAGAATCAAGCCTTCTAAAGGCATACGACATGTAACCCATTCCTTTGAATTTTGGATCTATTCCCGCATTTAGTAAATGAATTGTTTTGTCTTTAATCGATATGTTTTTATAAGCCTTCTTAAGGCTCAACTCAAATTTAAGGAAAACAATCATCTCCCTTGGTTTTAAACTTAACAAAAACCTTATTCCCTCACCAAGAGCTCCAGAAATAATCAATTGTAATAAACTAAACTTAGCGTCTTTTTCGTCTATTAACGATATATAACCGATGTCTTTACCCTCGTGTTTAACAACAAAAATATCACCATAATGATTTGCTACTTTATTAATCATATGAAAAAGATGTGTTAGGACTTTCAGTCTTCTATCATCATTCTTCACAACGTTTTTCCATGTAGTATGGTTAGCGAATGCTAACCCATATATTCTAGCTAGATTAGTAAGTTCCTGATTATTCAACTTATCTTTTTTTTAATCACTATAATAAATCCCCGTTTCACCTAATTTACATACTTTTCATAACGATAATCTGTCCATTTTTTTCCGTTATAATAAGTGAATTTTTCAATAGTAGCAATTTTATCATATCCCAATTTCTCGTACAACCTAATCGCCCTTTTATTAAACTCAAACACTCCGAGTTCTATTCTATCAAGGCCTAGTAATTTACATTGTTCCTCAATAAAACTCATCACTAGTTTACCTATTCCAATTCCACGGTATTTTTCAGGAACATTCATATCATCTTCAGGCAGGTAGATACCCGGTTCTATCGTCAGGACCATCCCTGCTGCGAACAGCAGCTCATTGCCGTTGTCATCGCTGTAGGGACAAGGGTCATGGACGTCAAGACCCATCCAGT
>CAJYBF010000320.1 GCA_913064935.1 uncultured Mollicutes bacterium | reverse complement strand
AGGTTTGCGCAAGTGTAAAGAATGAACTAACGCATCATTTTGGTATCTGCCTTGTGGAGTAGTGATAGTTGCTGCATGTGGTTTTTTTTTTTTCAAGCAGAAGACGGCATACGAGATAAGGCCACGTGACTGGAGTTCAGACGTGTGCTCTTCCGATCTCAGTGTTAGACGGTATGGTTCTTGGAACTACATCATTAGAACTTATGGGTAGTTCTTATTCAGTAGCTGAATTAGCAGTAACAGTAGCTTGTTTAGTAGAAGTTTATAGTATCTATGAAAATATGGAAGCTGTAAGTGGGGATAATTTATTCAAGAGAGTTATTAATATAATGCCAGCAAGAGTTAGAGGTATATTCTCTAAGAAACAACATACACAGAGATAATGAAATTAGAAATATTAAGGTTTTCTGAAAATACAAAACAAACTTTAGGTAAATTTATAGTGTTTGACGACTATAATTGTGAATTAGCCCAAGGTTACATGCTAGAACTTCCCGATAGAAAGAATGAAACTGGAGTTTCAAGAATTAACGAAGGAGAGTATGTCTGTATCAAAAGAAACTCTAATAAATATGGAGATCATTTTCATGTTCTGGATGTTGAGGGAAGAAAGTATATTCTAATACATATTGGTAACTACAATACAGATACTAGAGGATGCCTTCTTCCAGGTTCAGGATTATCTGATATAAATGGAGATGGACTGAAAGATGTTACAGGTAGTGGAGATACTATGGATTTATTAAATGATTTATTACCAGATACATTTAAACTAGTAATTAAAAATCAAATAGAATGAAAATAGACTTCAGAATTGTAATAGTTATTATTATAGCTTTATTTTTTGTAAATAAAGCATGTAATAAAATTGATGAGCCAGTAAAGGATGTAACTATAATTACTCCAGAAGAATTTGGAGAAGTAGAGAAGAAGCTTGATTCTGTTATTCGAGATACAGTATATATTGAGATTAATAATAGTTCAGTTAAAAAAGAAATAGTAGTGGATTCATTATATAAAGCTAAGTACGAAACAGCATTAAAAAATAATGACACACTAAAAGCTAAAAATTTATTTTTAGAAAGTATAGCATTAGATACTTATGAAGGTAATCTAATAGATAATGACGATATAAAAATTGATGGTAGATTTCTAACTAGAGGAAAATTACTTGAATACGATATAAGGTATAAGATAAAATCTGACACAATAACATATATTCCAGAAGTGAGAACTAAACATCCTAAATTATCATTAGTATATGGATTGTCCGTCGGAATTCCAACAGATCCATTGAGTAATACGAAAGCATTAATTAAAGCTCAGGCAGGATTGCAATTTAAAAGTGGAGATATAATAACATTAGGATATGATACTGAAGATAGAGTTTCAGTTGGATATTACAAGACATTAAAAATCTTCAAATAAGATATACTTTAGCTATAATACTGAATAGTATTTATTTCCATAATACCTTAGTTTTGTTATAGGAGAATAATAATAAATATATTTTATGGAAGAATTAAATCTAGGGGATTTAGACTTTGATGACAGCTCACTTCAATTATTTGATGGAGAAACTGGAAAACAAGAAATCAATAATGATACTGATCCTAAAACAGAAGGTACACCAAAACCTGCAGGATATGTAAAAGGTGACGAAACAAAAAATAACACTGATAGTGATGGCAAGGAAATTAATCCTAGTCAAGAGAGCGTAGCTACTCAGAGTAAAGATAATGATCAAGTTCAGGCAGGTAAAACTGCCAATGGTGATGAAGGCAGTGATTCTTCCTCTCCTAAACTGAATGAGACTGAACAGCTTTATTCTAAACTAGCTGCAGAATTCAAATCCAAAGGTGTTTTACCTGAGCTTGATGTATCTAAGATTAAGTCTTTAAAAGATATCGAAGATGCAATTGCAAATAAAATAGATTCTGGACTTACTGCAAGACAGAAGCGTATTGAAGAGGCTGAAAAGTCTGGAGCACCTGTTACGGCAGTTGCTGAAAAAGTTAATACCATTGATAAACTTAAGGCGGTAACTCCTGAGTTTATTAAAGATGAAAAAAATATTGAGTTCAGAAGAACTGCAATAATTCAAGATGGTATGAGTAAGGGTTATTCTGAAGAGAGATCTAAAGTTATGGCTCAAAGAAGTATTGACGCAGGAACAGATATTGA
>CAJYBF010000319.1 GCA_913064935.1 uncultured Mollicutes bacterium | reverse complement strand
GAGGATTGCAGCGGGGCCTATGATGCGTTAGGAGTATTTTTAAGAGAAACTGCGGTATGTGAAGGATATTCCCACGCAGTAGACATTATGCTTCGTAAACTGGATGTTAGTGTGCACTTTTTGACATCTGCCGTTCACCAGTGGCATGTTGTTTATCATAATGAACGTTGGTTGCATTTAGATGCAACTTGGGACGATCCTATAAACCCGGACGCAATAGACGAGAATTACTTAAGACATGATTATTTCCTGATTGATACATCCACAATAAATTAGTTAGATACTTGTGAATCACATGATTATGACGTAGATGATTTTGCACATATTAGTTAACAAGGGCCAAATATAAGTAATAAAAAGATATTGCATTCAATAGCAATATCTTTTTCTATGACAATTCTTGATTAATATGTAGAAGTTTCTAATTCCTTATTTACTATTTAGGTTAGAGAAATCTGTAAGCAATCTTTCTATTCTATTTAGTGCTTCTTTTAAATCTAAGAAATCACATGCACACGAAATTCTTATATGTTTAGGGTAGTTTCCAAAGCAAGTTCCAGGGATAATTGCCACTTTTTCCTTTTCAAGAAGGTCGTAGAATAGTTTTTCTGAATCATATGGAACTTCTGGAAAAATATAATAAGTTCCATTTGGTTTTACCACATTCAGTCCCATATTTGTAAGCCTCTCATAGGCATATAAAACATTTGACTTATAATATTCAATTCTTTCATCGATGTCACAATCTATTTGAGTAGCTGCAAACTGAGTGATAGTGTTAACACCTACTACTACATATTGATGTACTTTCATAATTAATTTAATTAAAGGTTTTGAAGCTAGAACGTAACCTATTCTCCATCCGGTAAGTGAATGTGACTTAGACAGTCCGTTGACAATAATAATTTTATCTCTTACAGAAGTATCAGTAATTGAAGTGAATTGATCTATCATTAGTCGGTTATAAATCTCGTCCAATATTATATATATTCCATGCTCTTTTGCAATTCTTATAATATCAGTAATGCTTTTTGCATCTAAACTTACGCCAGTAGGATTGTTAGGATAATTTAATACTATACACTTAGTTTTGCTTGTTATGCTTTCATTAAAAGTATGGTATCTTATTTGAAAATCGTCTTTGATAGTATCTACAAAAACTGTTTTAGCATTGTTTAGTGTTACTAATGGAGCATATCCAGTATAAGCAGGAGATGGAATGATTACTTCATCGCCTGGATTTATAAGAGCTGTTAAAGTTGAAGATAGCGCCTCTGTAGAACCTACTGTAATCATGATTTCATCTTCATTATATTGTTGATTAAAGTGTTTCTTTACATACGCAAGAATAGCTTTTTTTGTATCATCTCTACCTTCGCTTAAAACATATCGGTACTCATCATTTTGAATCGCTTTAATCGCGGCATTTTGAACCTCTGTGGGCGGTGTGAAATGTGGCTCACCTATTGTTAATTTAATGATGTTATCGAATTTCATTGCTTCCATATTAAAATGACGAATCATGGGGAACTCAATTTTAGTTAAGTTGTTGTTTGTCTTCATAGGTTCTCCTTTATAGAACACGATTGTATGTAGCATAAATGCTTTGTAGGTAACACAAATGCCCTGTTTTGCGTAAAATAGTAAGAAATGAAAATAAAATTTGATAAATACAGTGCACTTGGTAACAACTTTATTATAACACATTTCACAAGCTCGATTGGGTATAACACCGTCAAGGAAATGTGCAATCTCAAATCAGGAATTGGGGCAGATGGATTAATTATGATTAGAAAAAATCCAGATGAAATGATGTACTTTAATAGAGATGGATCAACAGCTAAGTTATGCGGAAATGGACTTAGGTGTGCTATAGATTACCTAAAAACAGATGAAATAGGTTCTATCCTTGTGGATGGCATTTTCTAAGATTATGTTAATGAAGATGAAATCACAGTGACATTAATAAGGAAAAATGAAGTAAGATTCTTCTTTGATAGTATAGAATACTCAGGAATGATTTTCGATTTCGTATTAGTGGATATGATTGTACCACATGTGGTGCTTATTGATTTTCAGGGAACAGAAGAAGATTTGGTCCGTGAAATTAGAAAAAAAGAAAAGTATAAAAAAGCGAACATTAACTTTTACTTAAAAGGAAAGATAAATACTTATGAACATGGAGT
>CAJYBF010000318.1 GCA_913064935.1 uncultured Mollicutes bacterium | reverse complement strand
CACAGTAAATTCGTTCAATTTTAAGTTGATCTTAGGTGGTTCTGTATCTACCAAAGTGATTATTGTATTTGAAGTAGTTACATTTTCTGAGAAATCAGTAACTGTAACTTCATAGTATAATTTTCCAATCTTTGCTTCTAAATATTCCGCATCTGGAAAGTGATACTCGTTTATACCATGGTTATCGGAGGAAAGATTAATTACTTCCAATTTATCATAATCATAAATATCATTAACGTTGATTACAAAATCATTTTTTAATTGTAAAACTGGTGCAACATCATCTACTATAGGCAAGTCGCATGAAACACTGCCTTTATTACCACTCGTATCATGGGCATGTAAAATCAATTTGTGATGTCCAACCATATTATATGGAAGGGACTCTTCTAAGACAGAAAAATAATCAACTTCATAATTATCAGTAACTTCCATAACGTATGAATTAAAATTAGTTGAGTTTATATCATCATAATTCAATGTAATTTGGTAAGTATTTAGGATTAGTTGTGGTTTAATTACATCTACTATTTTTATTGGAGCTGTAACTCTTGAAATATTTCCTGAAAAATCAACCACTTCTACATCCAATGAGTACTCACCTAATACAAAGTAATTTATCAATTCATCGTTAAAAATAACGTCATTTATAGAGTGATTATCCCACATGTCCGCAATAAGATTTATGAAATCAAAATCATTTATAATAGATATTGGTATTTCTGTAACTCCATCCACTAACTTAATAACTGGATTTGTTGTATCAACAACAACTAGATCAAAATCGTAATCTCTCTTATTGCCAGTATTATCAGTAATCCTTACTTCTAAGGTAGTATTACCAGGATTGCCCAAGAGTCCATCGTCTCGTAATTCAATATTCTCTAAAGTAACAAGGTCAAAATTATCGGAAATGGTGGCAATTAAATTTGACTTAGTTAATTCATCTCCAACTTCATGAGTGTAATCCTTAAATTCCAATGTCGGCGCATTCACATCAACTCTCAAAAAAATATTAAAAATAGAAACTAAAACTAGTAACGAAGTAATAATAAATACACAAACAAAAGATAAATACGATTTAAAGAAGTTGCTAAAATGTTTATTAAGTGGTGGTGTTGGTAGCTTGTCAACAATTGACTCCTCAAGTATAGAATAAAGGTAAACCTGTCCTTGACTACAGTAGAAAAAATAGTTTTCAACGAAAAACATGGACACCTTAAACTTGTATTCAAGTAATTTCATAGAATAAGAATTGCTTCTTTTTTGAAGTGGATTAGCTTGTTTCTCCATTTCATTATTCAATAATTGATGAAATTGTATGATTTGCTCATCCGTTGGGGCTTCTTCAATTCCCAAAGTTCTTTTAATATCCTTAGCCCAAGAATCTCCTGTAAACATGCGGATATTTACAATACCGTTTTCAATCTCAAACTTAGTTAAAGACTTATTGGATACGAAGGTATACTTTTGCTCATGAATCTCATTCGTCATAAATAAATCATTAGCATTACAAAAATTAATTATTTTATCTTCATGTTTCTCCTTATAAACAACTCTAAGGTTTTTCGAAATCATGCTCATTAGTCGAGCATTCTCAAATTCCAAAAACCTCCTATAGTGTTTAAACTCTTTAATTTCAGAAAGGTTTATGGTATTTTTAAAATTCGTTAAATACAAACTTACTTTAGAAAGTTTATTCACAAAACCACCTTATTCCTTCACTGTAACTTCAACAATATACTCAATCGACTCATTACCTGCTAAGTCTGTTAAAACTATAACAACAATATTTTCTCCGATTACTAAGTTTTCTACTGTATCATCGTTATAAGTTATCTCAACTTTTTGAACTGCTTCACTTGTTTCAAATATATAGGTTTCGGTAAATAATTCATCTATACTCATTTCAAATTCTGAAACAAAATCAATGATGAATGGGTCTGTTTCTACGATGGTAAATCCTACTATTAATAATGATTTATTACTTGATTCATCTTCTACATACACTTCGAGCTGCTTCTCACCAGCATCGAATTCTATACTAGTTAAATTATCAGTTACAAATAAATGAGCTTGTCCAATAATAAGTGTTATAGGAGAGTCCCACGATTCATCGTCGACGCTTATTTCCAAATCAAGTAGCTCATAAATATTATCCTCACTTATTGAACCTAGATCGGAAGAGCACA
>CAJYBF010000317.1 GCA_913064935.1 uncultured Mollicutes bacterium | reverse complement strand
GATCTTCTGTTCTAGGATTGTCTGAAGTGAAAACACTAAACGAAGCATTCTTAACACAGATATCTGCAATCAACTTTCGCTTTAATTTGTCCCTATCTCCACCGCAACCTATCACAACACATCCTTTAAGTGTATTTAAAACATTTCTCACAGCATCTGGTGTGTGTGCATAGTCTATAAGTATTTTTTTTCCTTTTGCTTCAAGTATGTTCATTCTTCCATCTATTTGCTTAAACTTTTTAAGATAGCTTCTGAATCTATCAACATCATAGCCTAGTAAAACCACTAACTTTAAAGAAACGAGTATATTATAGGCATTGATTAGTCCTGTTAGCCTTGAATAGTATCTTACTCCTAAGTAGTCGAATATAATCGGATTAGTGCTTTGAATATCTAATTCATCAAGACTAAAATAAATAGTTTTATTGTCTTTAAAGTTATACAATATTTCATCATCTTTATTTATCAAATTATGTCTTTTTGTTTGAAATATTAATTTCCTTTTAGTATTTTTATAATCATCGAAGTTTTCATGATAATCGAGGTGGTCATGACTAATGTTCATCATTACAACATACTCAAAATCTATTCCATATACCCTGTATTCAGAAATACCAATTGACGAGACTTCCATAACAACAAACTCATAATTCCTAAGTACCGCTTTAGCTACAAGTTTAGCGGTAGTTAGTATGCTTGGAGTAGTATTATTAAGGGAATAATGTTCATCGTTAAGAAAAGCACCATTAGTCCCAATCAACAGACTTCCTTGTTTTTTCAAAAAATTATGCAGTAATGTTGTGGCAGAAGTTTTTCCGTTAGTACCTGTAACACCTATGAATTTTATTTTTTTAAAAGTATTCTTATAGAAAATGTTAGCAATCTCAGCCTGAGTTTTTCTTATATTGTCCACAATAACCACATTTACGGAACAGTTGACTTTCTCAGAAGAGAAAATCGTCTTTGCTCCAAACCTTATGGCTTCTTCTATATATTTATTTCCATTAAAATCTTCTCCACCGATAGCTATGAAGATAGAGTTTTTCGTACATTCCTTACTGTTATTATAAATTCCTGTAACTATATGATCCTTTACTTCACTATCAATATTAAGTGCTTTTAATATTTTTTTAATCTTCATAGTTAATTTGTATAAAGGACAATTGTCCCTCCTTCTAAGATTCTCTCATCAGCTATGGGGATTTGAGCAATCACAGTATCTCCTTCACCAATTATGTCCACACCGAAGTACGGGCTTCTTTTAACATCATTTCTCTTCATACCAATATAATTTAGAACATCATAAAAAGGAGTATCAATCCAAAATCTAACTTCACGATCTATCTGATTTGATTGTTTCTCAATTCCAAGAAGCGGTAACGCCTCTTGAAGAACTTCTTTAACTAGCGGTGCCGCGACTACTCCACCATATTGAATCGTATTTTTAGGATTATCTATCGCTAGATACACTACTAATTCTGGATCATTCATAGGAGCTATCCCAATGAATGAAAGAATGTAGTTTCCATCCATATAAGCTCCGTTATCTCCAACCTTTTGTGCTGTTCCTGTTTTTCCTCCAACTCTATATCCATCAATAAACGCATTTCTTCCAGTTCCTTTAGCAACGACATTTTCTAAAGCATATTTGACCAAATCTGATGTTTGTGTAGATATAACATTTGCTTTAACAATAGGCTCGTTTTTGAAAACAATCTCACTAATATCTCCATAACCGATACTATCGAGAATATAAGGTTGCATCAAATTTCCACCATTTACAGCAGCACTCGCGGCTGTAACTAACTGAATAGGAGTAACTGAGTTTCCTTGCCCAAAAGCGCTAGTAGCTAACTCCAACGGTCCAATCACGTCTGGGTTGAAAACAATTCCAGTTGATTCTCCTAATAAATCTACTCCTGTTTTAGAACCGAATCCAAAATCCCCTAGACATGCGCAGCAGTTCTCTTAACCAAGTCCTAAGCCGATCTCAACGAATCCTGGATTGCATGAGTTTGGAATCACTTCCAAAAAAGGTTGAGTCCCATGTCCCCCAGCTTTCCAATCATCTAACCTGGCTCCATCTACCATATAATAACCAGGATCAAAAAATTCTTCTTCTAAGGTAAAAACTTCTTCCTCAAGGCCTATAGCGTAGGTAATTATTTTAAATGTACTCCCTGGTTCATAGCTCATCC
>CAJYBF010000316.1 GCA_913064935.1 uncultured Mollicutes bacterium | reverse complement strand
AATTATTTGTTGTTCTTATTGTTTTTGTCATACTTAATTATACCAAAATAGGCGACTCCTTTACAGGGTTCGCCTTTTGCGTTATTTGAACTGTTTAGTTTCTATTTCTTTACAGCCCCTTTTTTTAGTTTAATTCATCAACATGCTTTCTAGTAACTTTAATTAACAATAAACCAGCAACTAGAATAGAGATTGAACTTACAGTTACATTCGCTAAGAATCCACCCCAGCCATTTACAAATGGTGCTGTTATATTACTAAATGTATTAGCTAGCGCCATACACATACCAAGTAAAGTTAAGAAAGTGTTTGCTTCTCTTTTAAAGAGTTTACTACTTATAGGGAATAATAATCCCCATAAGATATCAAATGAGATACCAAACAATAACATAAATACAATTATAATTAATGGAACATTAATGAATATTGGAATAACAACTACTGCTGATATAAAGAATCCATAAAGAATCATTCTAAGTTTTCCTATTCTATCACTTAAGAAAATAATCATTATTGCTGCTATTGTAGTACCTACAGCTGCTATCGAATAGATTAATGTAATAAATTCTTGTGAGTATCCGTTTCCGTTTAAGAATAAACTTAAATAATTATAAAAATATATAGAGGGAACTGCACATAGGAAAGTTACTAACATAAGTGTTTTAGCAGTCTTGTTCTTCAATAAGCCCTTTAGAGTAGTAAAATCAATAGAATCAGTCGACTCAACTTTAGGTAGCGGAATTAACATCAATAAAACTATCATCATAGCTATCCCAATGCTGGTGTATAATTCACTAATTGAATACTTCGCTACAAATATGTTACCAATTATAGGTGAAGAGAAAACAGCTATTGCGAATGACAGTTTGTATATACCACTTACAAAACCTAATTTCTCATATGGCACAAGTTTTGATGAATAAGCAATTAATAAACTAATCAATGTAAAATATCCAAGCCCTATTAATGATCTTGATAAAAAGAATTGTACTGCAGTGTTTGAATTAGCTGTTAAAAATGCACCTAACGTAAATATACCAACAGTTATCATTAATATTTTCTTTATTCCTATCTTATCTGCGGAAAATCCTAGAAATGGTGCAAGTAAACCCATCACGGCATAACCAATATTAAGAAAAGTTACCCTATTTGGGTTAATGTTGTAGAACTCAGCAATCTTTGGTGCTAGTGGCATTACTACACTCATTTCAGTGATTATGATAAATTGCACTAATGCCAGCACAATAATCGCGTACGTATATTTTTTCATTTTCTACTCCTAAGTTTTTAAGCTAGATATTTAAAGGTTAATTTCCTCTTTATAAGGCATAGTTGATTGCGCCCCAACTATATATACTTCATACTATTATTACATATTACTACTTGATTATCCATAAGTATGATAAAATCTTTTTGAGTTGAATTGTAAAAACGAATAAATAATGACTCCTGTAACTTATGTTACATACTTCTTGTGAATTTACTGTATAATGATTAAGAAATAGAAGGAGGAATATTATGAAAAGAGACGTAATAACAATAGATGAAGATAAGTGTATTGGTTGTGAAAAATGCATTAAAGCATGTCATCAAGGTGCAATTCAAATTGTTGATGGAAAAGCTCGTATGATGAAAGATGAATATTGCGACGGACTAGGAATGTGTCTACCAGACTGTCCTACTGATGCAATTAAGATAACGCAAAAAGAAACAGTAGAATTTAACGAGGACCGTAGAGGTTACGCCACTAGAGATGAAAGTTCTCCAGCATTTGTTAAACCTGCAGGTGGCGGATGCCCAGGTAGCGCAGCAAGGACTATTAAGCCTAAAGAAGAAACTTCTTGTGGATGTAGTGATGAAGATCATAAATTACCAACTGCTAGACATGAAAATGAACTTAGACAATGGCCTGTTCAATTACACTTAGTACACCCACAAGCTGATTATTTAGAGAACGCAAACTTGTTGATTTGTGCTGACTGTGTACCGTTCGCTTACGCAAACTTCCATAGTGACTTTATAAAAGATCACGTGGTAGTTGTAGCATGTCCGAAATTAGATGACACATCTACTTATGTTAGCAAGATTACTTCTATGATTTCTAATAACAAACTAAAATCAATAACAGTACTAAGAATGGAAGTTCCTTGTTGTGGTGGAATCGCTAGAATGACAGCTGAAGCTATTCAAAATGCAACT
>CAJYBF010000315.1 GCA_913064935.1 uncultured Mollicutes bacterium | reverse complement strand
GTTTTAAAAAAAATAGCGGAAAAAATAACTACAACTCTTAGGATCACAGATTTTGTGGGTAGATGGGGTGGAGATGAATTCATGGTAGTTCTACCTTCTACCGATGAAAAAGATGTAGAAATAATCATAGACAAAATCACTAGATCAATCACCAAGATAGATATAAGTGAAGCCGAAAGCATGTAGTGATAAATGTTAGTATTGGCCACTGTAGTTATAAAACCGGTATTACAGTTGAAGAGATGCTTACGATAGCCGGTAAAAATTTATATAAAGCCAAGTCATAAAAAGTGTGATGGATTTAAGATTAACAACAAAAATAATACCTACTAAGTAAATTTACTTAGTAGGTTTTACTAGTGTATTTTCGACATCATATAGTTGTATAATTTATTGAAGATAACGCAAAAAGTAAGCGTTTTTAGTCTATTTACTAAATGTAAAACTTCCACAAGAAATATCCAGTAGTTTGCACACTATCCTTGTACTGTTGACACGCTATAATTATAATGATAAGATTTAGGTATAAAAGTTAATCCGCCAGAGACGAGGAGTGCAGCAAAAGATATGATTTTGCAACCACTTTTCATTTTTTTTTATACGGATTTGTATCAGCTTTGCTTTAGTAAGATTTAAACGTATTTATTGAATCCAATTACTTAAGGGAGGATCCAATAATACTTTAAATATAAATTATGCTTTGAAGGGAGCACTTATGTTTAATAAAATGTCAAAATCACTAAGATGTCTAATAATATTATTAGGTATTGTAATACTAGCGAGTTTAGCTGCTAGTTTGGTTCAAAGCTCATTTGGATCAGTTGAGGTTTCAAAGGTAAGCTTTACAACTGATAAAGGAGAGTTAACAGGATATCTTTACGTTCCTAAAGGAGTAGACAAAGATAATCCAGCACCAGCTATTGTAACAACTCATGGTTACTTAAATAATGCTGAAATGCAAGAAATCACTGCGATTGAAATGTCAAGACGTGGATTTGTTGTATTAGCATTCGATATGTATGATCATGGTGATTCTACATGGAGCGGAGATTCTCAACCATTTGGTTTCTACGTTACTTCTGTATATGACGCTGTTCAATACATGTATGAGAAAGATATCGTATTAAAAGATGAAGCTGGAAACGGTATGATTGGTGTTAGTGGTCACTCTATGGGTGGTTTCTCTACTACACAAGCAGTTGTACTTGATGAAGTTGATTTCGCTACAAATGGTTATCGTAAAATCACTGTAGCATTATCTGTTGGTTCAGATATGAGATACGTTCAAGCTGCTGATCCAATTGGTGCTTACGGTCCAAGAAGTGGTGGAATTATTGGTGCACATTACGATCAATTCTTCTTCGATACTGTTGGTGGAGCTGAAGGTTCTGTAATCTATAAAGATTACGCTGCTGATCCACAAGGTTTAGTGTTCTTAGGAAGAGCTGAAGGCGAAACTGCTGAAGCTGGTATATTTTATAATGTTGCAGGTGGACAAAGAGTAGTCTATACACCTGATGAAACTCATCCACAAAACACATGGTCTTTAGAAACTGGTTCTAACACAATTGAGTTTTATGAAAAAGCATTTAAATTCCAATTGGCAGAAAACGATTTAGATTCTTTAGATGCATATGGAATTGAAACTGGTAAAACCGGGCAAGCTTGGTGGCTAAAAGAAGCATTTACATTAACTGCTTTGCTAGCATTATTCATATTAATCTTCCCATTGTTTAACGTTATTACTGCGCTACCATTCTTCAACAAAGCTTTAAAAGATGAAGAAGGAGTTCAAATAATGAGAGTTCTTGGGAAAAATATGGCATGGTGTTTGAAGTTGATTGAAAATGGTAAGGGAATGGTTGATGAACCAAAAAGAGAAGATAAAATATTTACAAATTTTATTAGATAAAAAATAAAATTATTAATTATAAATGAAAGAATAAAACAACCTCATTTTAATGAGGTTGTTTTATTATATACTAAGGAATTATGTAATAAAGTAAATAGATAATGAATTTATTTATAAATGAATTTAACTTCAGACTGATATAATCTTTTATATATATTATATTCAGTTTGAACTTCTCTTGTGGTTATAAAAATATTAGTAAAAAATTCCCATAAAAACACCCAGCCACCTATATATATTCCTTCATGTAAAATATTAAGAAATACATTTTGTATATCTTTAATAAAT
>CAJYBF010000314.1 GCA_913064935.1 uncultured Mollicutes bacterium | reverse complement strand
TAGATATGGTATTAGTTGTTTATTTACGTGTACAGTAAAAGAAGATAATTGTGGTGTTATTTGTTGCCAATATATGATCAATGAAGATAAATTTAAACCTGAATTTGTAGTTGTTACGGAACCAACTAATGGAAACATCTACCGCGGTCAACGGGTAAGAATTGAAATAAGAGTAGATGTTGCTGGAATCTCTTGTCACGGATCAGCTCCTGAACGTGGTTCTAATGCAAGTTATAAAATGGCTGAAATCATTAAGGAAGTAGAAGCATTAAATGCGGATTTACATTTTTATGAATTTTTAGGTAAAGGTACTCTAGCTGTTTCTGAGATTTTCTTCACTTCACCATCACGTTGTGCTGTTGCTGATAGCTGTGCTATTAGTGTTGATAGAAGATTAACAGATGGAGAAACTTATTTATTAGCTTTAAAACAAATTGAAGACTTACCTTCTGTAAAGAAACATTCAGCAGTGGTAAGTATGTATAAATATGATAGACCTTCTTACACAGGGTTAGTTTATGAAACTGATTGTTACTTCCCAACATGGGTGCTACCAGAAGATCATGCTGCTACTAAGGCGACTGTCAAAGCATTTGAAAGCATGTATGGAACACCTAAGGTAGATAAGTGGACATTCTCTACTAATGGAGTTTCAATAATGGGTAGAGAAGGAATTCCAGTAATTGGGTTTGGTCCTGGTAAAGAAGAGGAAGCTCATGCTCCAAATGAAAAAACTTGGAAGAATGATTTAGTTAAGTGTGCTGCTGTTTATGCACTTATTCCTAAAATGTATAAATAATGGAGGATACAATGAAGAATATTAAAAAAATGATAAATGATCTTAGCAAATTAGATCAAAGTAAAATGCACAATGATGATTTTTTACTAACTTGGGAGAAAACAGACGATGAAATAGACTCAGTATTTAAAGTTGCTGAAATTTTAAGAGGAATGAGAGAAAATAATATCTCTAGTAAAATTTTTGATAGTGGATTAGGAATTTCATTATTTAGAGATAATTCAACAAGAACTAGATTTAGTTTCTCGAGTGCTTGTAACTTATTAGGATTAGAAGTTCAGGATTTAGATGAAAACAAATCTCAAGTTGCTCACGGAGAAACTGTTAGAGAAACTGCTAATATGATTTCGTTTATGGCAGATGTAATTGGGATTAGAGATGATATGTATATAGGCAAAGGAAATACTTATATGCGTGAAGTTTCTAAATCAGTAGTAGAAGGAAATAAAGACGGGGTCCTAGAACAAAGACCAACACTTGTAAACTTACAATGCGATATTGATCATCCGACACAATCGATGTCTGATATGCTTCATTTAATAAATGAGTTTGGTGGAGTTGAAAATCTTAAAGGCAAAAAAATTGCGATGACTTGGGCATACTCGCCATCTTATGGTAAACCGTTGTCAGTACCACAAGGTGTTATTGGATTGATGACGAGATTTGGTATGGATGTAGTATTAGCTCACCCTGAAGGTTATGAGGTTATGAGTGAAGTAGAAGAGGTTGCTAAAGCTAATGCTCTTAAATCAGCTGGATCGTTTAAGAAAACTAATTCGATGGAAGAAGCATTTAAAGATGCGGATATCGTTTATCCAAAATCGTGGGCGCCATTCGTTGCGATGGAGAAAAGAACTGAACTTTATGGTAAAAGAGACTTTGATGGTATTAAAGAACTTGAAGGTGAGTTATTAGCTCAAAACGCTAATCATAAAGATTGGGAATGTACAGAAGAAATGATGGAACTTACTAAAAAAGGCGAAGCACTTTATATGCATTGTTTACCTGCTGACATCACTGATGTTTCATGTGTTGCTGGAGAAGTTTCAGCAAACGTATTTGAAAAATATAGAGTTGCTACTTATAAAGAAGCTAGTTTTAAACCGTATATTATAGCGGCAATGATTTTCCTGAGTAAAGTTAAAGATCCAAGTGAAACTTTAACAAAACTTATGACGCAAAAAAAAGAAAGACACTTTGAATAGAATCCTTTAACGAGGATTCTTTCTATAAATAAAGGAGATGATTTTATGAAATTAATCGGTAACGGAATATTAATTACTAGAAATTCAAAAGCTCCAATAATCAACGATGGGTGTGTAGTAGTCGAAGGAAATTTGATAATTGATTACGGTACAACTAATGAAATGAAAAACAAATACCCTAAGCATGAATTTACTGATGCTTTAGGTAATCTAATAAT
>CAJYBF010000313.1 GCA_913064935.1 uncultured Mollicutes bacterium | reverse complement strand
TATTAAGTATACTAAATTGCACTTTATTTACGGTGTTGGCTGCAAACACTGAACCTTCACTATCTAATAATTTATCTGCATTCCCATTATCAGATGTGATCAAGGCAACTCCTCCTATATACATAATCTTCTTCACAACTTTTTCTAAACATTCATCAACTACTTCTATTGCTTTTATAGTTGCTTCAATGTTTCCTGTATGACCAACCATATCGCAATTTGCATAGTTTAAAACTATTGTGTCATATCCTTTGTCTAATTCTTCTAACATTTTCTCAGTTACTATATATGCACTCATCTCAGGTTGCAAATCATAAGTCGCAACTTTTGGAGATGGAACTAATACTCTATTGGAGTTAGTTAACTCTTTGTCAATTCCTCCATCAAAGAAGAATGTAACATGAGCGTATTTCTCAGTTTCAGCTATTCTTAATTGTTTTAATCCATTATCAGCAATAACATCACCGTAATTATTACTTACGTTCTGAAGTTCATATGCTAATTCACCCTTAACATTAACTGAGTAATTCATAATAGAAACATAATGAACATTATCTAGTTGTTTTCTATTAATAGATGTTTCTTTTATATTTGTTATAGCTGTAGACATTTGAATAGCTCTGTCTGGTCTGAAGTTACAGAAGATTACAGAATCATTATCACTTATCAAGCCATCATTATTTATAATTGTAGGCATAATGAATTCATCAAATATATTATTCTCATACGACTGATTTATCGCTTTGGTAGCTGAAGGATATTTAATTCCTTCTCCACTAACTATTGCTGAATATGCAATATCTGTTCTATCCCAGTTCTTATCTCTATCCATTGCATAATATCTACCAGTGATAGATGCAATAGATCCATGATCTATTACTTTAATAAAATCTTCAAATTCCGTTATATAATTAATCGCACTCATTGGAGGTGTATCTCTACCATCTGTAAATGCATGTAAGAATACTTCTACATCATTCTTTTTAGCAAGTTTAAACAAAGCTTTAAAATGATTTATATGTGAATGAACTCCACCATCAGAGAAAAGTCCAAGTAAATGTAATTTACTGTTATTTTCTTTGACATGATTCATTGCGTTTAAGAATGCTTTGTTTTTAAGAAACTCACCATTCGCAACATCCACATTTACTCTTGTTAAGGATTGATAAACAATTCTTCCTGCACCAAGATTTAAATGTCCAACTTCTGAATTACCCATTTGACCTTCAGGTAAACCAACACCTAATCCTGAAGCTACTAATTCTTGATAAGGATATATTTTCTTAAGTCTATCTATATTAGGCGTCTTAGCTTTTGTGATCGCATTTCCTTTATTATCTTCTCCGACACCGTATCCATCTAATACTATTAAGGTAACTGGTTTTTTCATTGCATCCTCCAACAAAGGTATATTTTAACAATACTACCTATATATTATACAAAATTAATCAAAATTAACCATATAAAACGTAAATGAAAGCGTTTCATAGAAAAAAAAGAGTTAAACTCTTTTAATATTTAAAGGAAGTATAACTCTTTGATGTAATTGTTTTAAAATAATAACTTGAATAGGCCATTTGATTATCATCACAATAATCCTTGCAGGAAGCATCGCAAACACCGCTGACCCTGTGAATTGATAAAGTGCTACAGTGTTACTCGCCATAGCGAACACTGAAGTTATCACCACAATCACAGTTATTGTTTTCACATTGATTTTCTTTAAAACTAACATTAATAATCCTGGTATCAAGCCCCATAAGATACTTGAGATTGTAAACAGACCTAACGGAAATCCTTGTGTAGTCGAATATATCCAATCAGTGATAAAACCTACAAGTCCACCTACTAGGGGTCCAAATAAAACTCCTGAAATCATTAACGGTATATCATAAAATGAAATTCTTAAATCAAACGTTGTTAGTGAGAACATCTTTAAAACTATGGCTAATGCAGCCAAAGTCCCACCCATAGCTATTGCTTTCGTACTCATCATATAAAAAAACCCCCTAAACTAGAGAGTCCACTATTATCAGCGGACGCATTATCAAACCGCCTATCATAATGATAGTTCGTCTATGCCCAACATCCCATGGCACAACACTTTACGCTCAACAATTACTCTGCATATTAGTTATACTACTAAAAACTAAATAAGTCAACTGATCGGAAGAGCACACGTCTGAACTCCAGTCACGTGGCCTTATCTCGTATGCCGTCTT
>CAJYBF010000312.1 GCA_913064935.1 uncultured Mollicutes bacterium | reverse complement strand
CTATTAGGATCATATACACAAAGATAATACTCATGATTACCAGGTACATATAATACCTTATTAAAAGATGCTGACATTCTACCCAAGAAACTATGTAATTGTTCTGGCTTCTTTAACAAACCAATATCACCAGCTAAAACGAGGATAACCCCTTCCATCTCTGGAACAGGCTCCCCGAATTCTAAATGTAGGTCTGACATTATGTTAATTTTCATTACATTAAATCCCAAGTAGCGTGCAACATACTAGTTACACATAAAAATGCTATTAACCAATTATTAGTACCTTTAATAAGTTTCTCTTGATGAAACTGCATTAACATTACTAAACTAAATAAGTATTGATAATCGTTTATATTCATTTTATTAAATCCTTATATTTCTTATTTGCTACTTTCCACATTGGTTGGGTAATATTAGTTAATTCACTAATAGTCCAGTCATCCCAGCCACGTCTTTCAGCCATAAGATATAAGTCTTTTCTGGCCTTTTCAATAGCTTCAAGGTCTGCTTTTGGTACTTTTACATAATCTGTCATACTAATGTTTCTTCCCATTCTGGAAATACATCACGCAAAAACTTGATGCATTTCTTAAATTCTTTACCGTGTCCACGATCACGGCGATTAATAATCTGCCATACATGAATCATCTCATGTAGCAAAGTTTCTTCCTGATTTGGTAATTCATCATTCATAAGAATACCATGAACTTTATTACCTTCATCTTCATGCTCTGCAAATGTAATAGCATATAAATCAAACTTTTCCAAATCATAGCCAGAAGCTTCTTCCATTTCATCAACTTCAGAGAAAGGAACAACAACTACAGGAATATCTGGTAATTTATTACCAAATAAATGTTCGTTGTAAACTTTGTAGTAATTTTTCATTAGTTGTTCTCCTATTCAATATATATATTATACCGAATTTAAGGATGAGAGTCAACACTGAATTTTTCTTGTGCTAAAAGTATGGAGTATCTTGCTTAAAATCATAAGGTTTATACTCCATATCACGATATGACTCTAAATGCGACATATATTTAAAAAAATTCCATAACCATATAATTGGATTTAGTATTTTCATTCTACACAATCCTCACAAATACCTTCATCATCTAACTCAGTAGATTCAACCCACCAACCACAACAATCACACAAAGCGATTTGTGAGTCTAGTTCTTCTAGTTGTTCTTGAGACCAATCTTCTATATCTAAGTTATCACATGAACCTTGAAGTCGGTCTATTTCTTCTTGTATCTTAGTCATTATTAAATTCCTCAAATTCTTCATCACTAACTTCTACGGTACCCATGTATTTAACTACTGGTTTAGTATGATAACCATTCATATCATATTCCGGTTGTTCTTGCTTTACATCAGCCATTGCTTCCTCTAAAGAAGCAAAATAAGCTTCTCCAATATCAGGATATGTAAAAGTAATGTGTAAAGTTTTCATTATTCAATTTCCTCTGGTATCCAAATATCTTCTAAATCTTTCCAGGTACATACACCATTAGGTGATTTTCTGATATATTCTAGAGAACAAGCCGTTAAGCTATATTGCGTTCTCACTAGAGCATATGTTCTACGCTCACTAATAGAAACAATCTCACCTTCTTCTATACTAGAGTTAGGTCTAGCTAGCAGAACTGTCTCACCTATACTAAATTTCATAAGGAATCTGGGCATACATATACCAATCTGGAACTTGGGGTTTATCATTGTGTGAGTTATATTCGTTAACAAAAACTAGAGCTTCTGCTTCAGTTGCAAAATCCTTTGTTTCATCAACTCGTTGACCCCAACCTGCTTCACTTTCAATAATATTAACATACCACATAATCTTCTCCTATACTAAACCTAATGTATCCCGAACAGACAAAGTTTAACCTCAGCTGCGACCTCCGCCGCGTCAAGGCAAACTACAACCTCTACAATAGCTTCGCTAGCATCAGTTTCTGTAATCCATTGTTCTTCTGCAAGTGAACGATATTCTTTACATATCATGATTAAATTCTTTTCATACTTAGTCATTATTTTACCTTAAAAAGTTTTTCATATTCATTTTTAGATCTAAGATATAATCTTTCTTCAATATTATCTACCTTTTCATTATATATAATTGATAAAGTAATTGCAGCTAAATTAAAATCTATACCTCTCCAAGGAGAATCCATAGAACCGCCCATTATATTGGTATATGCTAAAGTAGCACAATACTT
>CAJYBF010000311.1 GCA_913064935.1 uncultured Mollicutes bacterium | reverse complement strand
CTCACCACCTCATAAACACCAAGTACAGCATCTACCGATCCGTCCATAATCTAAATCACTTGCTAAATCACATAGTTAATAGTTTAAGTACATAAATAGATGCTTTGAAAATATCTTCCCTGTTTCTCAATAGCAATTAGAGATTCATAATATTTATTTCTAGTAAGGTACTCATTGATATGACCAAAAAGTTGATGCCATAGTTCATTAGCTAGTTCATCCATACTCACATTGTGCTTCAATGCTGATAACTCTTTACAAGTAACACAATGTGAAATCTCTACACTGTTTTCTATTATCTTTCTTAACTAGGAACTAATATAAATATTGACAGAAATATTTATTCAACTAAGATGATTTAGTTAGATCCTTAATAAATACAAATTGTGCTTCTGACTCTAACAATTTGCCCATAAATTTTTCAATTATAGACATGTGCGGGATATCTATATTATAAAAAATAGTTCTCTCTTTTTTTATTAGATTTATCATATCAAATTTATAAAACTCATCATTAATAGCAAACACTTTTTCAAGCTTATCACCACCGAAAAGTTGTATCATCAACATGGGCTTGTATTTGTTATCCATATAGAAGCCTGCAGAAGACGCTCTTGCTCCTAAAGCGATACGGGCATATCCATTTTTTTTACATAATGATTCAGCAAGCCGTAACAACTTACTTGCAATGCCCATTCTTCTATGATTAGTATCTGTAGCTAACATCCCAAGCGTTATTTCACTATCATCCTTATGTTTCATTGTTAGGCCACAGATCACACTTTCACCATCCTTGATAAATAATAGGTATTCTTTATCCTTTTTGAATTGATCATAGATTTCTCTTCTTCTAGATTCAACGTACTGCTTATTTTTTATTTCAAAATCAAGATTTACGCTCATAAAACTAAATAACTTATCCACTTCCTCGATGGTCTTACAATGTTCTATCAGATAATTATGATTTCCCATAATTTAAGTTCACCTTCCTCTTACTTTGCCTTAAGCTTCATAAATGTATAACCAAACTGTACAATCTTATTTCATGGTTTAAATGCATCTTCTTCTGTTTCATCAAGATTCGGATGCTTCATGAATCCGATTTTTTCTAAGATTCTTTTGCTTATGCTGTTATTCTCATAGCACCCTTCATTAATATAATCTACTTCTAAATAATCAAGACAATGCTTACAAGCCATCTCATAACTTTGAAATCCAAATCCAGAGTTTCTATACTCAGGGTATATCCAAATAGCTAAATCGTTCATACCATCCTTAGATAATCTAATATTCCCAACTATACAGTTCAATTTTTTTGAAAAGACTGAAACATTAAGAGGATAGTTTTCCAGGAATTTATCTGTAAATTCCTTTTCATCTATATCAAACCTAAAATTAAATCCTCTTTGCGTTACGTCGTCTTTCCAGCAATCATATAACATTGTCACATCTTCTTCTAATAACTCTAACAGCGCAAGGGAGTTATCCTCAATCACAATTGTTCGGTTATTCATAATGATAATCCTCCCATAAAAGATTCACTCTATATCAATTATACAATAGCATCAATATAAAACCACTTATAAAAAAAACTAATCCATATGGATTAGTTCACTAACTTATACTAATATTCTTAATATCATTTAATCTCTCGTTAGTTTCCCATAAAATAAATGTTCCAATAGGATAACCCTTTAAAATACTATCAAGTAATTTTGCTGTTTCGTCCAAACTCCAAACAAAATTTCTTTGGAATTTAGGGATTTTTATTTGTCTTTTTTCAATTTCAGAGATTAAATCCGTATATTTTTTTGAATCTGTTTTTGGTTGTAGGGTCATCTTTTTCCTCATTGAAAATTATAAGTTGTAATTAGCATATAAAATATAATGTAATGTTTAAATTGTTTTCGTAGTAATCGAACTCAGTTTTGGAAAACAAGGCATTCAGACATTAGTGCATAGGGATTTCTGTTATCCAATAGATGTCTGACGTTGGTCAAGTTTCCACTCATGAAATTATCTAAGCACAGTATAGTGTGCCCTTCTTTGGTGTATTTGTCACATAAGTGGCTTCCAACGAATCCGGCACCACCGGTTATCAGCATCTTCATTTTTTGCACCTCTCGCTCACCTCTTTATAGAGCTTCTCATAGTTTTCTATTCCTTTTTCTAGAGATAGGTTTGACTTTATATACTCCCTTGCCTTTTGTGTTTTCTCCTGGGCTTCAGTCGGGTTAT
>CAJYBF010000310.1 GCA_913064935.1 uncultured Mollicutes bacterium | reverse complement strand
AGTCGCAGAACCAGCCGAGCCAGATATTCATGGTATTGAAAATCGTTGGAGCCCGAATATAGGCGTGGGAGCGTTTTTACATAATAACAGATGGTATGTTGGTTTATCTGCTCCAAGGATTCTAAATACAGATTATCATGGCTCTGAAGATTATGAAGCACTTGAAAAGGTAAGTTATTACTTAACTGGTGGTGTTGTAGTTGATGTAAGTGAAAATACTAAGTTTAAACCATCGTTCATGGTAAAAGGGACAAACGGCGCTCCCTTATCTTACGATATAACCGGAAACTTTTTATTCAATGATAAGTTTTGGTTAGGTGCTGCTTACCGTTTTGATCAATCTGCAGGAGCATTAGGTGCTATTGCTGACTTTCAAGTATCGAAGGAATTTAGAATAGGTTATGCCTATGAACACCCTATTTCAGATTACAGACCTTATACTAGTGGAACCCACGAAATATTATTAATGTTCGAAGTATTTAAAAGTAAACGTGTAAAATCTCCAAGATATTTCTAAAATATAACGACAATGAAGACAAAATTATTTTTAATCATATTAGTACTTACAAGCACATTTAGTTTTGCCCAAACTAAGGTTGCAGATAAGTTTTTTGAAAACTTTGCTTATATCAAGGCGAGTGAGTTATATGAAGATGCAGTAAAAAATGGAGACGATAGTGTTCACGTTTTAACTCGTTTAGGAGATTGTTATTATAACAATTCAAACTCAGAAAAGGCTGCGATATGGTATAAGAGAGCATTAGACAAAGATGCTGATGACGTAAGCGCTGAGCATTTATACAAATACATCCAAACACAACGTAGTTTAGGAAACTATCAGGAAGCTGAAGCATGGTTAGATACCTTTAAAATGCATCAAAGTGATGATAGTAGAACCAATTCGGAAATTGAAGATCTAAGTGTATATGATGAATTATCATCAATGGAGAAAGTTTACATTGATGTTGTAAACTTAGACCTAAACACTGAATACTCTGATTTTGGTGGCTATGAATATAATGGACGTATGTTTTTTGCTTCTTCGAGAAGTGCAGTAGGAACTGGTAACAAGGTTTATAATTGGAATGAACAACCTTTCTTAGATATCTTCGAAACGACTGTAAAAGAGACTAATGGAGTTAAGGAACATGGTAGTGTTATGCCTATTAATGCTGACGGTATCAATACACCTTATCATGAAGCGACTGTAGCCATCACTAATGACGGCAAAACAATGTATTTCTCAAGAGATAATTTAAATAAGAGAAATAAATTAGACTCTGATAATAAAGGAACTACGCATTTAAAAATATACAAAGCAACCTTAGATAACAATAACTGGAAAGATATTGAAGAGCTACCATTTAACGATGACAACTATTCTGTATATCATCCAGCGTTAAGTCCAGACAATACAAAATTATATTTCACTTCTGATAAAGAAGGAGGTCTTGGACAAACTGATATTTATGTTGTAGATATTTTAGAAGATGGAAATGCTTATGGCAAGCCAATGAACTTAGGATCATCATTGAACACTCCTGGTCGCGAAGGTTTCCCTTTTATCGCAAAAGATAGTACGCTTTACTTTTCATCAGATGGCTATGTAAATTTGGGATTGGTTGATATTTTTAGATCAAACCTCTTAAAAGATTCTAATGCAAAACCTGAAAATTTAGGAGCTCCTTTTAATAGCGGTTACGATGATTTTGCTATCTATATTGATTCTGATACTGAAACAGGTTATTTCTCATCAAATCGTCCTGGAGGAAAAGGAAATGATGATATTTATACATTCTCAGCTTATGAATGTAAGCAATTGGTTAAAGGTGTGGTGCGAGATAAAGATACCAATGAGCCAATTTCTGGTGCCTCAGTTGAGCTTATAAACGAATCCGGAAAAATCATCAATACAGTTACTTCCAATGAAAATGGTGAATATGTTTTTGAAGTAGAATGTGAAAAGAATTATAGTCTAAGAGGAAGCAAACAAGATTATGAAGATGATGTACAAAGCTTCAGAACAACAGCTGTTAACAATGAAGAACAAAATGTAGATTTATTCTTAAAAAATCTTATGGCTGTGCCATGTGAGATTGTAATTAACCCTATTTTCTTTGATTTTGATAAGTGGAACATTCGTACAGATTCAAAATATGACTTAGAACATATTGTTGATGTAATGAGAGCTTATCCAGATAGGAAAATTAAAATCGAATCTCATACTGATAGAAGAGAA
>CAJYBF010000309.1 GCA_913064935.1 uncultured Mollicutes bacterium | reverse complement strand
AACTAAAGAAATTTATCTTTTAATGAGTCATTAAGTATTTATCCATATTGCTTCTATTTCCTGTTTTACACATCTTATTATAACGTCCAACTTTATCATGCATTTTTAATCCACTATACTTAAATTTATTTAAATAAACATCATGAGATTTTTTACTTGTCTTACCAGAAGTAAACATAAATGCAACTGGATATTTATCATTATTTAATAATTGTTTAATTTTATTGACAAATATTCCAAATTCATCTGGAGATATCGTATCTGCATCAAATAAATTCCTATTACCACCTTTTTGTCCAGCAGCATTATAAGGTATATCTAAAAATAAAAAATCAAACTTTTCTCCTCTTGATATTATTTCATCAATTTTTACTAAAGAATCACCTAATTCAATGATAGCTTGCCTAGAAATATATAAGCCTTTTTCAACTCTATATATTGTTTGCTTATTCATATTATCATAGACTCTTCCTCTGACAGTACTTTTTTTCTCGCCAGGAAATTGAGAATATATCTCTTTAATAGAAACTTCAGCTTCTTTTTTATCAAGATAATTTTTAATTCTTTGTCTTAAACTAATCTTCATAATGTTCTCCAGTATTTCCATTTTGAGCAATAATTTTCATTCTATTTTCTTCTTGAAGCTCAATTTTGTCTTCTTCAGATAACTCATTAATATTCTTTGCTCCTCTCAACATTGATTGAACTTCAACTAATTCACAGACATGACCATCATCCCATTTAGGACTTGTAGGTGTGTCATCACCAGTAGTACTATATCCAGTACCACATTCCTTACATCTAAATGCTCTTGCCATATTAGTATTCTATTATAGTTCTTTCAATGTAAATATCTTCTGGAGAAAAAGTAATGGAAGCAGATTCACATACTCTATTATCGCCATGATCTGTCATACCTACTAAATCTTGAGCTATTCCAATAGCTATTTGAAGTCTAGTTTTCTTGTCTAGAGTCTCATCAACTTTATCAAGCAATTTTGGATTATCATTAAAATAATCTTCAACTTTATCCAAATCAGTATTATAGTTTCCTATCCCTCCTGGCTTTGATCTATCATTAGCTGAAGCAAATAAATCTCTACACATTTTAGCTATTTCAATAGCTTCATTTTTGTCTTCTAAAGTAACAGAATCAGTATTATAGTAATCTCCATCATTTTCCCAAGATACAACCTCTACGGTGTATCCTTTATTTTGTACTTTTTCTTTTATCATAATATTTAATTAATTTTGTATTTTTTAATAAATGTTGAACAGATCCCTGGATAAACAAAATCCTTCATATTAATTGGAATATGATATTTACCACCATTTTCATCTTCATAAACTTGATATTTATCAGTGTCTTCATAATAATTCCATTTACATTTCATCTTCAGATTTTTTAAGCATATCTAATGCTTCTTCCATACATTCATCCATTGATGCTCCACCATTATACCACTTTAATTCATATTCAATTGTATTTGATGATTTTCTGGAAGCTCTAATAATTTCTGCATCTTCTTCAAGTTCTCTATATTTTAAAGAATAAAGTTTACCTGAAGCTTTATGATAATAATGAGTTTCTCTATACTCATCTCTAAAGAAATCTAACCAGCTATTATAATAACTAGCATACGTTTCTTTACCATATAATTCTTTAGCAAATTCTTCAATAGTCTTTCCTTTTAAATCAATCTCAGTAAGTGTACCGATATGATGTTCAGTTCTACTCATTATATTAATAATTTATAATTATGTCTGGAATAAAACCAAATGAAATTTATACTACAGAAGAAGCGCAAGATTTTTTAAAAGTTAGCGAAAGTACTATTAAGAGATTTCTTAAGAAAGGAATAATTAAAGCCCATAAAGTAGGAGGAAGATACCGAATTTGGGGTAGTGAGATTTTAAGATTAGTCTCGCCAGAAGCTGAGTCAAAAGTCTATAAGGTTTACAAGAAAGTGAGAGAGAAAACCAAGAGAACTATTGAAGAATGGTAATTGTTTAAATAATATTAGCGTATTTTTCCTGGAACTTAATAATTGTAGCTTTGGTTATAGGACCAAACAGGAGAATTTCTCCTGTTTGGTTTAGATAACTATATGAAAAAACATAAAGCAGTAATTTTAGCGGGAGGTAAAGGGACTCGGCTCTACCCTATTACTTATGAGATCCCTAAACCTTTGCTTCCGGTAAAAAGAAAGCCAATTATAAATCATTTGGTTAATCTTTTCTT
>CAJYBF010000308.1 GCA_913064935.1 uncultured Mollicutes bacterium | reverse complement strand
CAAGCTTACGCTCAAGTCAATCCATTAAGAGAGTATCAAAATATTGGATTCCAAATGTATGAAGATTTGATTGCTAATATCTCAAGAGATGTTACTAAGTTTGTCGTTAGAGCTGAGATTAGAAATAACTTGGAAAGAAAACAAGTTGCAAAACCTACTAAAGAAACTTCAGGAAAAGATGAAGTTATGAAGAAAAAACCTACTATTAGTAAAAAGGTCGGAAGAAATGAGCCTTGTCCTTGTGGATCAGGTAAAAAATATAAACAGTGTTGCGGTAAATAAATTCTTAAGTAGGAGGAGTATTTATGGAAAAATATGAAATAAATAAATATATAAGTACTTTTCAAGACAAAATAGATTCGTTTATAGACATTGTAGATTTAAAGTTACAAAGGAGTATCGTTGAAAAATCAGAAAAAAGGATGTCAAGTCCTGATTTTTGGAATGACTCAACTCAAGCACAACAAATAGTGAATGATTTGAATGGAGCTAGGAGCAAGATTACTAGTATAGAAGAAGTAATTGAACTTTTCGAAGAAATTCAAGCTTTCTTAGAAATTGATGATGAATCTCTACATAAGGATTTAGTAGAAAGTATTCTTAGTCTAGACAAATCACTTAATCAACTTGAAATAACAATTCTTTTATCAGAGCCATATGATACGAATAATGCAATTATAGACATTCATCCCGGAGCTGGAGGTACTGAAAGCCAGGATTGGGCTAAAATGCTCTATGATATGTATCTGAGATACTCTGAGAAGAAGAACTTCAAAGTAGAGGTACTAGATTACATAAATGATGAAAAAGCCGGTTTAAAGATCGTTTCCATACTTGTTTCAGGTAAGGATGCGTATGGTTACTTGAAATCAGAAGCAGGTGTTCATAGATTAGTTAGAATATCTCCATATGATTCAAACTCAAGAAGGCATACATCTTTTGCATCTGTAGATGTTATACCTGAGATTGATGATTCAATTGATATTCAAATAGATGAAGACGATTTGAGAATCGATACATTCAGAGCTAGTGGTGCTGGAGGGCAACATGTTAACACTACTGATTCCGCAGTTAGGATTAAACATAATCCTACAGGATTAGTTGTAAGTTGTCAGAGTCAACGAAGCCAGCTTGCTAATAGAAAAAAGGCAATGATTTTATTGAAAGCGAAAATATATAGCTTAAAAGAAAGAGAATTTGAAGATGAGTTGAAAGATATAAGTGGAGAGAAGAAGGAAATCGGATTTGGAAGTCAAATTAGATCTTATGTTCTTCATCCATATAGTTTAGTTAAAGATCATAGAACCAATTATGAAGTTGGGACTCCAGATAAAGTGTTGAATGGGGAACTTGAAGATTTCATAAACGAATACTTAAGGTATAGGGCGAAATAAAATGAAGAAAAGAATATTAGAATATGTAATGATAACTATAGGAGTAACTGCGATGGGATTTGGTTTCCATTTCTTTAATGCGCCTTACAACTTAGTTATTGGTGGAGTATCAGGTATAGGGATAATACTAAGAGATCTTATGAATGTTGAGCCAGTATTAATAATATTTATCCTTAACATTGTATTTTTAATACTTGGATTGATAGTTTTCGGTAAAGGTTTTTTCTTAAAGACTATGTACGGATCACTATTGTTTCCTTTATCGATTTACTTGATTGAGCTTTTAGATAATTATTATCAAATCTCACCAATTACTGATGATATATTGTTGGCTGTTATATTCGCCGCATTATTAATCGGACTTGGTCTAGGATTGGTTTTACGTTTTGGAGGAACTACTGGTGGTATGGACATTCCACAGAAAATTCTTCACCAATACTTCAAAATTCCATTTTCAACAATCATTTATGCTGTTGATGGAATGATAATTATTGCTGGTGCTATTGTCTTTGGTCTAGAGATAGGATTGTACTCACTACTGAGTATGTTACTTATTGGTAAGGCTGTTGATTTTGTATTAATTGGTGGTAAGAACCGAAAAAGTATTTATATAATCACAAATTATCCCAATGAGATTAAACAAGCGATATATGATGCAATCATGCGTGGGGTTACAGAAGTGCCTATTATTGGTGGATTTTCTAAAGATGATAAAACTATGTTGCTTTGTGTAGTTGAAAATCGAGAGTATTATGATGTTTTAAGAATAGTTAATAAGATTTATGATGTAGCATTCGTGTTTGTTAATATTTTTTTGGATGTACTAGGGGAATGTGTTGATGGTTTAATTTCTTATG
>CAJYBF010000307.1 GCA_913064935.1 uncultured Mollicutes bacterium | reverse complement strand
CACCGCCTCAGAGCACTGCACTGTAATTTAGATTCACTTATTGTTTATTAATTAATAAAAAATAATAATTGTTTTTTATTAATTAATAGTTCAATACTCAGTATAATAAAATTAAATTAAATTAAATTATTCCGTGGGGAGTTGCCCGGGCAGGAGGACGAAGAAGAGAATGAGGAGAAAGAAGAGGAGGAGAAAGAGGATGATGCCGATGATGATGATGATGCTGATCATGATCATGATGATGATAATGAGGGCGATTATTATGATGATTGAAGATTTTCCAACTGCCCAATGTACCATCGCCTCTTAGGTAAAGCTGTCCTGCACCAACTCCCCCAATTGGCATACCTATTGTGTATAAGTCTTCACCTTTGTAACTCTGTTGTGTCCCTCGTTCATGTAGTGTAGTTAGCCATTTCTTACTTAGTTCCTTTTCTGTAGGTACGAAATGACCGAATTCTTCAGGATTATTTTTGTTACTTGATATTAATAATGATGATGAAAATTCTAAGTTACTGAAGACAGCTGATTATAAAGGAAGTATATTTACTGTTGGGATAGAATCACAAGCTGATTATGTAGCCAAGGATGTTAAGTTTTCTAGAAAAGGAATGTCCTTTACAGTTTCCTTAAAAGGTGAGGATTATCAATTTAGAATACCTAATGTTGGTAGTCATAATGTTATAGCAGCTCTCTTTGCAATAGGAGTTGGAGATCAATTAGGAGTTGATCCTGAAATATTACAATCTGGATTAAACAATTCTAAAAAACCAAGCAATAGGTTAAGCATAACTGAACTAAGAAATAGAATTACTATCATAGATGATACTGTACATGCGCATCCACCGGCTATGAAGAGTGCTTTAGATATCTTAGAGACTATAGATGCAAATCAAAGAATTGCTGTGCTTGGAAGTATGGCAGAACTAGGTGATCAGATTATTGAATATCATGAGGATGTTGGAAAGTATGCCTCAACTAAAAACCTCGATTTTCTTTTCACATATGGGAATCTTTCTAGAAGTATAGGAGAAGGGGCCATTAAGAATGGTTTTAACGAAGAGAATGTTAGACATAAGACTCCTTTGTATAGAAGGGTATTGCATAGAGAGTTAGTTGACCTCATCAAACCAGGAGCTGTGATTCTAGTTAAAGGTGCAAGTCGATTAAACATGGTGGAGACAGTTGAGTTTTTATGCGAGTACTATAGGAATTAGTTCTCGATAAGAAGGGGTGGGTGTAATGCAAACTATAGTATTTATGGGTTCAAATAAGTCGGGATCAAGTAGAGAAGCTATAAGAGCAGCAGTCAGTCTTGGTTACTTAACTATCCTTTTGACTAACAAGATTAATCTCATTACGAAACGTACAGAGTTTCCAGACATCCATATTATGAACTATTGTGATATAGATGATTTAGAGAGTATTAGAGTTATGTTGAGGAAATTATCTAGAAGAGCAATTGAAATAACTGCCATTGTTAGTTTTATAGATCCTTACTGCTACACTGCAAGTGTACTTGGAGATGAATATAGTATAAATAAGATGTCTACCAAAGCAATCGGATTAATCAATGACAAAATAGCATCTAGAAATGTTCTTTTGGGATCTAAGTACATCCCTTGGTATGAGTCAGTTCAAAGTGATTCGACACTGACAGAAGAATATTTGGATAAAAAGATTCCCTTTATTATAAAGTCACCCTTTTCATCAGGATCGAAAGATGTTCACTTAGTTAAATCTTATGATGAATATCTACACTACAAAGAAAAGATCGTAGATAATCATCCAGGTGAACCGTTAATCATTGAAGAATATCTTGATGGTCCACAGTTCCTTGTTGAGACTATTGTGTATAAGAATAAAGTGAATATTATTGCAATTATTGAACAAGAAATTACACATATAAATAATCTTTTCATAGTTACAGGATATGATCTGTTAACAAGGCCTGATAAGAAATTTAAAAAGAAACTTACAAAAGCAATAGAGCAAATATTGAAAAGTCATGGGTTTGAAAATGGACCATGTCACCTTGAACTAAGATACAATAACGAGAACTGGAAGCTGATTGAGATAAATCCAAGAATCTCAGGTAGTGGTATGAATGCAATGATTGAAATTGGATTTGGGATAAATTTAGTCAAGGAAACCTGGCGGATGAAATTAGGAGCAAAACCTAACTTGACCAATAAATAAAAATTATGCATTTATTATATGTATGTTGTAATACGGAAAAGCGGAAGGCTGTACG
>CAJYBF010000306.1 GCA_913064935.1 uncultured Mollicutes bacterium | reverse complement strand
CATTGATGGTGAATGCGATTCAAATAACATATATGATCATAATAGTTATAGATCACCCGACTCAACTAACCAACTAGACTGGACACTTAAAGAACAGAATATTGACATTTATAATTACTATAAAGGTCTAATTGAATTGAGAAATAGCCATCCGGCATTTAGAATGGCTACTACAGAGGAAATCCAAAGCAAATTCATAGTTGTTAGTGAGGAAATTGGAGGGTTTATTCAATTTGTACTAGTAGACAATGCAAATGAAGATGATTGGAAAAACATTATGGTTATCCATAATAATGAAACACAAGAAAACGTTGTTGATTTAATGAACTCAACATGGAATGTTGTGGTAAATCAAACTACAGCCGGTATTGATACAATTGAGCAAATCTCTAATTCAATAACTATAAAACATAATGAAACGCTAGTTTTATATACTAATGACATTATTGAACTGCCTAACGGAGATATCACCACTCCAACAAACAACCAGCCTTCTACCCATACAGGTTACATAATAGGAGCTAGTATTGTGGTGTTAATCGGTATAGCATTCACTGTTACTTATAGAAAAAAATCATAATCAAAAAAGAGCCATTCAATTTGAATGGCTCTTTTGTTTTACTTAAGATGTATTTAATTAAAGATTGAGAATTTCTTGAAGAAATAAGGCGCCCCCGCAGAGACCCATAAACCGATAATCATATATCTAATATAATCAAACAGATAAGTATCTGGTGTGAATAATTTCACTCCTTCTTTGATTAGCATAACAATAAGAAGTCCAAAGATGACCTTAACCAACTGAGTAGCAAACTTAGCTGTCTTATTACTAAAATCAATATACTTGTGCTCAATAACCAAACCAATAATTGCTCCTGTTATTATTGCAGTCGCAACGATTAAATCCTCTGTTACTACTAAAATTGTTATTATGTTCACAAGTATTAAAACTATGAATAACTTCTTAATATCGAAAGTCTTAAATATCATTAGTCCAACTCTAACCATAAATATCGCGACTAGTATAGATCCAATAACATCAGATAACCAATGTAGTCCAAGATACATTCTGGAAAAAGCAACCAGACAAATCATGATTACTGAAATGACTGTTACCCACGGTTTTTTTAGCATATATGCAATGTAATAAAAGAAAGTAGCAGTTGACTGGGTATGCCCACTTGGAAATGATGATCCAGTAGCTGTATGTTCTCTTATTGAAAAGATTCCTTCATAACCTATTGGTCTTTCTCTCATTATAATACCTTTTAATCCATTATTAACAATCGCACTTAGAAGGAATACTAATATGAGCTTTGCTGCTTCTTTTTTATTCCAGCACCAATATAGAATTGAGAATACAACTATGTAAGCGAGTTGCTCTCCTAGTATTGTAACTCCTTCAAAAAACGAGTCAAAAAACGGACTACTAATACTTTGTATTGCTTTAATAATATTAACTTCCATGATTCCCCCTAGGTTCTTTATTCAACTTACTTATTTGTAAGGCGTCTAGTAATTCTTAGTGCAAATAACATAATAATTCCAAAGAATCCTAAGACACCTGGAATAATAATAATCTCAACATTATCTATCGAATCTACATCACCGAATATCCCTACAAAAAACACGATGATAGCAAGTAAGAGACAAAAAAGTCCACCAAACAATGCCAAAGTATCAACAATAAAATTGAAATGCTCCTCAAACCAATCAATCCATTTATTTAATCTTGCTTTCATATTGTTTCCTCCAATGATATTTAAAAAATAATGATAAGATACCTTCAAATTAAAAAATTATTTTTTGATAAGTGGTGTGAACATTGCTATTAAGGTCTGATAAGCAATCAAGTAAAACACCACGAAATAAATATTTTGATCAGGGAAAAAGTCAACTGACAACCAAGCAAATCCCATAACAAGTGCTAAAAATACTAGTCCATTTATGAAATATCTTTTATATGGCATCGTCAAAGTCGCATTACACTTAGGACACACAATTAATCTTCCTGGTCTAAACATTAGTATTTTAAATATATTAAACGATCTCTCACCACAATTTGGACATTTTTTCATATTCTACCTCCATCTGTTTATATATTATTATAACAAGTTCTTTACTTAAATAAAACCACCTACAATGCACTGCACCCAAAAACTTGGACATAGGAAACTATGAAAAAGAGAGGGTGCAGTTTTTATATGGCAAAATATCCAATAGAATTTAAAAAGAAAGTAGTATGTTTTTACAAAGATAATGGACAAAG
>CAJYBF010000305.1 GCA_913064935.1 uncultured Mollicutes bacterium | reverse complement strand
GTTATAATCCTCAGAAGTAGTATGTATTTCTACACTACTATAATCCGATTCTATAAAATCAACTGCATAATCATAGTCAAAGATTGTGTCATTTACAACTACAATAATAACCTCATTATCATTTTGAAATGCAATATACTCTAATCCCTCTAAGATCATACTTTCAGTATCTATATCAATTCTATGAGCGCCTGTTTCTATAAATCTACTAAAGTTACCTAATGCCCATAATCTCTTTGTATCCTTATATTTATGTGTAGGTTCGTCAACATAGATAAGACCATCGCGATAATCGTACTTGCTAACAGCTATCCAATATTGCCAAGATACTACTTCAAGCACTTCTAAATCAGTTAGCATCTCAGAAGCTAAATTAAGAGCAGAATCCATACCGAAATCTTTACCATTAACCATTTCAGTCCATTCACTCATTACAAGTGAGTACTCTTTCAAATTCGTTTCTGCATACTTCTTAAATTGTTCCTTTGTGCCTTTGTTTGTCCAATATGAGTGAACGTCAATTGTCTTGATGTGATTTTTTACGATGTCACTAGAGAGCATCGCATCGATATATTCAGTTGCTCTTCCACCCCACTCACCAGATTCAGGTCCTGAAAGTAGAATATTAGTGCCACGTCTGTTTATTTCAGTAATTACAGCTTCATAAACCAAAACAACTTCATTAGGTTCAAAGTGGCAGCCCTCTTGGCTTCCATTTTTGCCCCAGTCCCACTGGGGTTCATTTATAGGGCTTAAATATTTGATTGGTAATCCTTCATTTAAGAAGTATTCAACGATATCTAATAGATATATGGCATACTCATCATACATCTTGGGATTCATATTAGATTTCCCTTCGTCATCTCCCACAGCCGAACCACTTAAAGTCATTCTTGGTGGAGGAGAATTCGCGAAAAATACTATTTCTTCAACCCCGAGTTCAACAGCTTTTCTCATAGCCCAAACAGCATTCTCATCTTTTGAAAAATCATAAACGGACGGACTTACTTCAAAAGATTCACTCCTACGCCATAAATCTCTTATAGAATTATCATTCTTTGACCCAGCTCCTATATTAAATCTATAATTCGTTAAGCCGATTCCTTTGTCCTTAGAGTATAAGTATTCCATAATCTCTTCTCTTGTATCATCCCATCCTCCAACATATTGTGACCACCATCCAGAACTTGCTCCGAATGATTCCATTTCTTGGTAAATGACAGTTGGATTCACAACAAATTTAGAGTATCTATCCCTGTCAGGATTTATTGGCTCATTGTCAATAATTTTTATTGACTTTTTACATCCTATTAATGTTAATATTAATACTAATATTAATGCTATTCCTATATATTTCATTCCATTTATTCCTTTCACATATGATATAATAAATATTGGGAGTGGTATTATGAAATTTGATAAAATTGTTAATAGTAAGTTTTATGAGTTTATGAAGATTCTTTCTACCATAACATTTTTACATGTCTTATGGGTGCTCTTAGTAGTACTAGGATTGTTTGTTTTTACTTTCTATCCTGCTACTCTTGCTGTCCATACTTCAATGTCCAATTTAATATATAAAAAAGACCAAAACATTATTAAAAACTTTATCAAAGTATTCAAAAGTGAATACGTTAAATCACAAAAAATCTTTATCCCTATTTTATTAATCATTGGTTTGCTAGTTTTTAACTTTTTGTTTTTCTTCAATCAAGTTAGCACGAACCAATCAATCTTTAATTATTTTGGCTACTATATAACGATTATCTTACTGATATATTCAGTTGTCTTTATAGCAACTTCATTTATAATCTATCCTTTAAAAACAGGTGTGGTAATTGAACATTATAAATTAGTTGTTAGATACAATTTATTATTTCCATTTAATTCTATACTGATGTTAACATCTTTATTATTGTCAATCATAATGATATATCTATTTATTGCATTTACTGTCTTCATAGGTATTCCCATAATGGTCGGTAGCAATATTCTAATTACATCTAAAAGCATAAATAAGTACCAAACATTATTGAGCAAGTAATTGCTCTTTTTTTTTATAATTTTGCTTTATCAGTAAACTCTACTTCAAGTTTCTTGTAACCTTCAAGTTCAAATAGAACCAGTTTATTTATTCCTTCTTTAAGTAACGAAGCTGGTATATAAATTGTTTTTGTAGGCCCAATATCCCAATATCTAGATAAGTTAAATCCATTGATGAAAACTTGACCTTTTACGAAATTGGATACTTCTATGAAGGTATCGCAAACTTCTTC
>CAJYBF010000304.1 GCA_913064935.1 uncultured Mollicutes bacterium | reverse complement strand
AAGTGGAAATGAATATTAGTAATCAGCATTTTGATACTACTAGAGCTCATGTAGAGATAGCTGGTGGGAGATGTGTTGATGTAGTTGTTAAAGAATGTTTCGATACTGAAACTTATCATCCATTCAAAGGTAACTTTGATTTAATTAGACTAGAAGAATTGATAAATGAAATAACAGTAGAAAATATTGCTGGAATTATCTTAACTATTACAAATAACTCTGCTGGTGGTCAGCCAGTTAGCATTGAAAATATGAGAGCTGTAAAAGCAATCGCAGATAAATACGGAATTAGAGTTGTTATTGATGGAGCTAGATACGCAGAAAATGCTTTCTTCATTAAAGAAAGAGAAGAAGGTTATCAAGATAAAACTATCCAAGAAATCATTCTTGAAACATTTACTTTCGCTGATGTTTTGTTAATGAGTGCTAAAAAAGATGGTATTTGTAACATTGGTGGGTTAATCGCCATTAGAGACGATGAAGACTTATATAACCAATGTAGAACTACAGTAGTTCCATTAGAAGGGTTCCCAACTTACGGTGGACTTACAGGTAGAGATTTAGAAGCGTTAGCAGTAGGCTTAAAAGAAGCATTAGATGTAGATTACTTAAGACATAGAACCGATCAAGTAAGATACTTAGGAGATAGATTAAGAGATGCTGGAATACCTATTCAATACCCTGTTGGAGGACATGCAGTATTCGTAGACTGTAAAAAGTTCGTTCCTCATATACCATATCATCAATTTCCTGCTCAATCTGTTTGTAATGAAGTTTACTTAGAAGCAGGAGTTAGACCAGTTGAGATTGGTTCATTCTTATTAGGAAGAGATCCTGATACTAAGGAAAACTTAGAATCTCCATTAGAGTTAATGAGATTAACTATACCTAGAAGAACATACACATATGCTCATTTAGACGTAGTGGCTGATGCTGTAATAGAGGTATACAGTAGAAGAGAAACACTTAAAGGATTAGATTTTGATTATGAACCACCAGTGTTAAGACATTTTACAGCTAAACTAAAACCAATTGAATAAAAAAATCCAACAAGTTAATTCTTGTTGGATTTATTTTTAATTTCATTAATCATATCAAATCTTTGTTTTATAGCTCTTTCATACTTTCCGGTTTCCTTAGGAATGTAATACTTTACATCCTTTATATTTTCAGGTAAATAATCCTGTACTACATAAGCTCCAGGGAAACTGTGAGGATATTTATATAATTTAGGATTTTTAAGATTCTGTGGTAAGGAACCAGATTTACCACTTTCAACATCTTTAACCGCTTGGTCGATAGCTAAGTAGGTACTATTTGATTTAGGGCTAAGTGCTAAATCTACTACTATGTTACCTAAGATTATTTTAGCTTCAGGTAATCCTACCATTAAAACACTTTGTGATGCAGGATAAATCCTTGCACAAAGCTCTGGGTTAGCTAAACCTATATCTTCATAAGCAATAACTAGTAATCTTCTTATAATAGAATCTAAATCTTGTAAAACTATTAATCTAGCTAAATAATGAAGAGCTGCATCGACGTGTGATCCACGAATTGATTTTTGTAAGCCACTTAAGATATCAAAATAGTTATCGCCATCTTTATCTAGCGATAAATTAGGGATTTGTATTATAGTTTCTGCTAATTTCAAATCGATGTGACCATCATTTGCGATTAATAATGTTTCTAACATATTAATTGCTGTTCTAATTTCCTCATTTGCCGATTCAGCGATGTATTTGTATACATTATCATCAACTATAATATCTTTGTCGTAACTTTCTTTTGCTCTTTTTAACGCAATGATAATATTATCATTTGAATGTGAATTGAACTTTAGAATATGACATCTAGACCTAATTGCTGGATTAATAGAATGATAAGGACTTAATGTAGTTAAACCTATCATTACAACCGAGCCATCTTCTAGGAATTTTAATAAGTAATCTTGGATGTCTTTTTTCATACGATGTATTTCATCTATAATTAAAATAATACTATGATAATTTTTACCTGCATCGATGATACTTTTAAGCATGGCCTTATTATCTGTTGAAGCATTGAACTTTGCATGTTCAAATTCATATTTAGTAGCTATTATTTCAGCAACAGTAGTCTTACCACTGCCAGGAGGTCCATAAAGAATCATTGAAAACAATTTACTTGAATCAAGCATTCTTGTAATAACCCCATTTTTTCCTACTATATGATCTTGACCAATAACTTCTTCAAAAGAAGTAGGTCTTATTTTAAATGCTAAGGGTTTCATTAATTACCT
>CAJYBF010000303.1 GCA_913064935.1 uncultured Mollicutes bacterium | reverse complement strand
ATATACTAATCCACCACCAAGTATTATTGTTAAAACTAAAGACTTAATCTTGTCCTTTAGAAAAATCTTCTTTGTAGTCTTGTTAAAACCATATTTTTCTTCAATTGTAAATGTCTTGTAGTAAGAGAAAAATATTCCCATAATATATTCTATTAAGCTATATAAACCCATAAATATTAAAATTTGAATATTTATATTGTTCGACAAACTTTCAGATATCTTTATAAAAACGGGAAACACTCCAAATACTAGTAAAGCTATTGTAATTATAGTATTAAAAACGGATTTTATTTTCTGAAATTTATGATTATCTACTGTATACGCTAACCACTGTTTATACTCATTTGGCTTATAAACATCCTCTACATTTGTTGGTATTGGACTATCTTTAGACTTAATATTTAAATTATTTAACCACAACTCATAAACAAAAACTAAGATAATTAAACTTAAGATAGTAACAAAAACTAATTGTTCCATACTTCCTCCTATTTGCACACGAATAACGGACTTTCAAATAGTATAACATACGCCTCTAGATAGGTATCTTACCATGAAGATGAATGGGATGTCATATCCTAACGATAATATTTAGTATAAGTCCTAATTTTTGCTAAATTAGATATGTCACTTTGTGAATGAATGCTGTTTTTATTGATTGCAAAACAGAGTTTGAACTTCACTTGCAAGGACGAAATTATTATGTCGTCTACCTATAACATCGGTGATAGAGTAATCGTGAGAAAAGTAAATGATGGGAATATATTAGAAAATGATGTTATCTCTTATAAATATGATGATATGTTAGTTACACATAGACTAGAATACATCGTGTATATAAATCGAGAAAAGCATCTTATCACTAAAGGAGATAGCAACGAATCCGTTGATGAGTTTCCTATCCCTATGAAAAACATCATTGGAAAAGTTAGATAGACCGATATTTAAAAATCACAAAGTTAGTCTAATGCATATCATAAAATGGTGATTAAATGATAAAAGTATCAAGTACTGAGAAATCCAGTATTCCAGCTGACCAGATGACAGCTTCTTTCAATGTATCTTCTTCTGATGTGAACTACCAAAAAACTCTAGAACATCTTAATTTAAAGACTAAATCTTTATTCAATGATTTAAGAACACTCTCTTTTGAAAACAAGGTTAATGTTTCAAGTTATTCAATCAGAAAGATTTATGATAAGAATAATGAGTTTACTAATTATCGAGGGACGTCAATAATAAAGTTAGAATCATCCTATACCCAGGAAAACATTCTTGAAGTAATAAATTTATTGAATAGTTCTAAAAGTAGTCCGACTTTCACATTTACTTTTACTAATAGTAATATTCCAACGTTTAGAAACTCACTAATAAATTCGGCATATAATGGAGCAAAAGTAAAAGCGGATATATTAGCCAAGTCAAGCAATCAAGTCATTAAAGGAATCAGTGAAACAACTATAAGGGATTATAATATACCTGTACCTTTAAGAATGTACAACGAAGCTCAGTATGTACCACAAGAAATTGATGTTCAGATTACTGTTGATGTAGTCTACGAAACATAAAGAAAAAGTTGACTTTTAGTCAACTTATTTTTTGTATGCAATCGCTTCAATCTTCACCTTGACTTCTCCTATTACAGGTGATGTTACATCATCTGATGTGTATACATTTTTTAGTAATATTCAATAACGATAATAACAAAAAATTGAAAACGCAAATTTTCTTAAGCATATTTCCCCTTATATTCTATTTCGTTATATTGACACTCTTATAAAAACTATATAGTATTGGTGGATTTTATTAAAAAACGAAAAAATAACTATAGTGTAAAATGAACGTGGGATGGATTAATTATAAGGTAAATCATCATGTATGTATTTCCCGAATTCCTCTTCAATTACATCATAGTACTCTTGATACAATTCCTCAAGTTCCTTACCTTGAACATATCCATTAATAACTGTTTGTTCATAGAACATTTCAAGGTCATAATCTTCCATAGAGCGAACATTTTCGTACTCGTCATTAATAGGATTACTAAACATTTTGTAATAGTTGATTCCTGAACCATCAAATTCACTTATTAGTGTATCATTAACTGATTTAACCGCTGATAAGATTTGGCATTCATATGATAAAGAATGGTCTTTCAGTAGAATTTCTATTATGAATTCCAATGCTAATTCCGGATGTTTTGACCCCGTGGTAATTGCTAAATCGGCTGTAAAAACTTGTCCAACTGGACTTCTAGCAATCCCGATATTTTTGTTATCCCAGATAT
>CAJYBF010000302.1 GCA_913064935.1 uncultured Mollicutes bacterium | reverse complement strand
TTTTGTTTGACGTTGGATAGAGTTGATCAGATGAATTATAACGCAATTATAATGCATCCAGCTCCGTATAATAGAGGAACTGAATTATCTAATGAGGTTGTTGAATGCAGTAAATCAAGAATCATGAAGCAAATGGCTAATGGTGTTTATACTAGAATGGCCGTTATTAAAAGAGCATTTAGTAAATAGGAGGAAATATGAAAGTTATTTTAGATAAAGAAACAATAAGAAGAACAATAAGAAGAATCTCTTATGAGATTATCGAGAAAAATAAAAGTTTAGATGACATTGTAATTTTAGGTATTAAAACAAGAGGGGTTAACCTTGCAAAAAGAATAATTGAAAACGTTGAAGCTATTGAAGGAATTAAATTACCTTATGGTGATTTAGATGTATCAGGATATAGAGATGATGTTGAAGTTGATAAATCAAAAATCATTTTACCAAATGTTAATGTTGTTAGTAAAACAGTTGTTTTGGTAGATGACGTACTTTACACAGGGCGTACGATAAGAGCTGCGATGGATGCAGTTATGGATATTGGTAGGGCTAGTAAAATTCAACTGGCAGTTTTAGTTGATAGAGGACATAGAGAATTACCTATCACAGCGAACTATATTGGAAAGAATATTCCAACCTCAAGTAATGAGGAAATTAAAGTTCACTTTGAAGAAACTGATGGTGAAGAACAAGTAACATTAACATCAATTTAAGGGGGTAAAACATGAAGATTCTCTTAAAAAATGGGAAGATTTTGAAAAAAGAATTAATTACTGTTGATATGCTAATTGTTGATAATGTTATAAAAGAAATAAGTGATTATATAGAGGAAGATGATGACTCTGTTGTATACAATCTAGATGGTCTTTTTATAGCTCCAGGATTTATAGATATGCACGTTCATTTAAGAGAGCCTGGCTTTGAGCATAAAGAAACTATTAAAACTGGTTCTTTAGCGGCTGCTAGAGGTGGATATACAACGATTTGTCCTATGCCTAATGTTTCACCTGTTCCTGACACACTTGAAAAGGTAGAAAAATACATAGATCTAATAGAAGAAACTGCTGTTGTTAGAGTATTACCATATGCTTCTATCACAACACAAGCTAGCGAACAAGGTTCGGTAGTTGATATGAAATCATTACGAGATAAAGTTTGTGGTTTTTCTAATGATGGTGTTGGTATTCAAACAGCGAAGTTGATGTACGAAGCAATGCAAGAAGCAAACAAATATGAGACTTTAATCGCTGCACATTGTGAAGATGAGTCACTATTGTTTGAGGGCTATGTTCATAGGGGTCTAAAAAGCGAAAAAGCTGGATGGAAAGGAATTACTTCTTTGAGTGAGAGCACTCAAATAGCTAGAGATGTGTTAATAGCAGAAGAAACTAATTCTAAGTATCACATTTGCCATATCTCAACCAAAGAAGGTGTGAGAATAGTCAAAGATGCAAAGCAAAGAGGACTTAAAGTTACATGTGAAGTTACTCCACATCATTTACTACTAGTAGATAATGATGTGGAAAATAGTAACTTCAAAATGAATCCGCCCCTTAGAGGTGTTGATGATAAGTACTCTTTAATAAAAGCATTGGTTGATGGAACGATAGATGTAATTGCTACTGACCACGCTCCCCATGCTGATTTTGAAAAAGAGTTAGGGATTGATAAATCACCTTTTGGAATTGTAGGTTTAGAAACTGCATTTCCGTTGATTTACACATATTTAGTGAGAACCAATATGGCTTCTTTGGAAGATGCCATGAAATGGTTTAGCTATAATCCAGCAAAAATACTAAACTTAGAAGCTGGTCGATTAAGAGAAGGAAGAATTGCTGACTTAACTATAATTGACCTATATAATAAGAAAAGAATTAGTAGTGATGAATTTTATTCGAAAGGAAAAAACACTCCATTCAATGGTTGGGAATGTTATGGTTGGCCTGTAATGACAATTGTTGATGGGAATGTTGTATATAAAGATGAGTAAACTTTTAGTTATTTCAAATGAATTAATTGCTAAAGATGTTCACAAGATGGTTTTAGAAGGTGAATTTAATCTGAAACCAGGACAGTTTATCAATATTAAAGTAAGTGACTTCGATGTTCCTTTCCTACGTAGACCCATTAGTGTTGCTGATGTTAATGGAAATGAATTGACTATAATCTACAAGGTTGTAGGCGTTGGAACTGAACTTTTGAGTAAAAAAATTAATAATGATGAGTTAGATTGTTTATTAGGACTAGGAAATGGATATGATTTAGACGTTAATGGATCTAACATAGTATTAGTTGGAGGTGGGGT
>CAJYBF010000301.1 GCA_913064935.1 uncultured Mollicutes bacterium | reverse complement strand
GTAGTTTTTAGATGCAGATGTAAAAAACGAATACCATGCTACAATCCGATTTTTTGTATTAATTAACCTTACTGTTATTACCATGGCCATACCTATTACCAAGCATGTATTCTTGTGTGCATAAAAAAACACCAACTCTCTGGAGTTGGTGTTCGTAAGTCTCAATGGGGCGACCGAAGAGTGTCTTAGCCACGAAAAAAAAAACTGAAAGATTTCTCTTCCAGTTAGCGCATAGATTGGTGTAGTATAGTGAAGTTTTGTAAACATTCCTGTGAAAGTTACTCCGTCAGTAAAGTACAGAAACCTCCGCTAGTGCGAGATTTAGTTGTATTAAGCAGGCTGCGGCGACTTTCAATTTTCGTGTCAGTGCGTCATAGTGCGGAGGAACGCAGCACTATTCGCAGACATACGAAAATTGAAAGTTTAGCTTAGTAGAAAGTAACTATGTACGAGGGAGAGGTATCCACGAAATGATGTGATAGTTTATTCAAACCCTAAGTACAAAGAACGGTGCCGGGGTTACATTGTACTAGAGAGGTAAGAAAGCTGCCCCCCGAAGCACTCTCAGCTTTCTGCGCTTGGTATTTAGGTGATTTGTGATACAAAGGGATTTACAAAAAGACTAAGTACAGAGAAGTTTATAGTATTAGTAACTAGTTTCATGGCTACCTTTGTAGCCCAGCAAGAGCTTCTTGCTGGTGCGTAGCAAGTTAAACTAGTCACGCCTGGTAGGATGTCGTGACCACTTTGATAGATACAAAGAGGAGGAGAACTGCTACACTAAGATATAACTTCTCCTTTACTTAGCACTAAGTAATGTATCACAATAACACATCACTGTATATTATACATTGCTACATAAATTGACTACTAAGATTCTATTGAATACCTATTCTGCTCACGTTAGTACAGTATTCGGGAATAAAAACCATATACTTAATCTATTTAACTTTTAAAACATATAGAACGAACAGAAAAAGATGTTGAAAGCAGTAGCGCTTTTAACATCTTTTAGTATTTTTGTTAACTGACTTCATTAAAATGAATACACATTGACAGGAACTACTATTAAGTGTACCAAAAGGAAATAATCTTAATATCCTCTCCAGTCGAATCTCTAACTAGCAACTTATAAAGTGTGTCCTTCTCCAATTCACTTAGGAGAATACAATTTACTTGTTCCACTTTTTTTATGAAATATCTTTCGTTACTATAAGTAACTACTTCTCCAATCGATAAATTATCCTCATCTAGGATATCAATTGGGTAAAAGTTATTATCCTCAAAATTTGTTATGAATCCAAATGAGAGCTGATTGTAACCAGGGAAGTATATAATCGAGGTTACTTCTACGTAAGTATTATCGGATAATATATTACTTTCCAGACTCATTGACTCCTTTGACACGCTTACATATTTTTGAAAATCATTAGAAAACATAAGGTATGTACCATAGTTTTCATAATTGTTCTTCATATTTTCCAAAACAACTATAGGTTTGAAAAAAACCACCAGTAATATCATTATAGTTATTGCTATAAAAGTTTTCACTCTAATAATTAGTTCCTCCTCTTAAAAATTATTACGATCCTATTGCGCCAACTCCACCTTTCCATTGACCAAATACAGCAATGTGGTTAGTATAATTTGTTGCAGCCTCAGTCGCATATGTAGAGTAAGATTGATTAAAAGGATTCGGTCCTGCAGAAATCCCCCACTGAGCACCATCATATCCATCGTACACTCTTTGATAAATCAAGGTGTAAACTCCTTGACCCCAAGAGTTTATAACTTCAACTGCTGTATTCTCAACAGTAGGATCATAGATTGTTACTTCGATTCCGCCATAAAAATAATATTCATGGTCTCTTACTGGCTCAACCATTTCTTGGAGATAATCACTTGCATCAAGTATAACTGATGCTACAGTCAAATATCCTTTTGCAATCGCTACACCAACATTCCAAAATCCTGCCACAACAGCAGCTGATGTTCCAGGTGAGTAAATTGTGGTTGATTTTGATTTTTCAGTAAACCAACGACTAGTTTCGTATACTTTTATAGGCTGATAATAGTCATATCCTAATGCATCTAAAGCAGGGAAATGAGCAGCTCCCGAAAACCTTAGAGATGAAATTTCTTCGTACGTAGATAAAGGGAAAGGATTGGGATCGACTAATGTAGCAGAACACATCGTTCCTACTCAATAAGTAGTCATATAACTCAACAAGCTTCCTTTAATAGTCTTAGTTTGCTCTCAATCCTTAGATGTTTCATTTTCACTTACTGGAATTTCAGAAGCTATTAAT
>CAJYBF010000300.1 GCA_913064935.1 uncultured Mollicutes bacterium | reverse complement strand
ACTTTAGATACTGTTACTCTTGCTTTAACGCAAGATAGTGATACTGTAGGTTCTCATGCTTATGACGTGGACTCTTACAGTTATAATAATGGTAGTACTTTGATAGAAAAAGAATTAACTGCAAGTCATACTTATACTATTGCTGTAAATGCTAGATAATTGAATAAGGAGTGTAGATTATGCAAAATATTACTGATGTGATGCAATCTATTCTTCGGTTAGCAAAGTTGGGGACACCATTTATTATTTTGATGATGTCCCTTTTATTTATTTTATTAATACTTCTGTTTGTTACATTAGCGAGGTTGTATATGCTAAGAAGTACTTTCAGAGGTATTGGTAATGTAATTTTGTTACCAGTTAGATTGTTGCTGTGGGTAGTTGGCTTATTGCTACCTAGAAGATTAAGGGGGGGTTATAATGACTAGTGGAATTAAAAAGATAATAACATTTGTAAGTTTATTCTTAACTGTTGCTATCCCAATTTTATACAATGTTGTAAAAGATAATGTTACTTCATATACTCCTTCAAAAGATGTGGTTGAAGTTGTGGCTTTAGATGCTTCGACGTATCAACTTGATTATCCAGTGTATGTAAGGCAAGTTAGTTATTTAAATGATTTTAGAACTGAATTAAATGAAAATTATATAACTTCATCTAGTGCATTATTGGCTTTACAAGATTTATATTATCATGAGGAAACTACTGGATATGATTATGAACAGCATCCAAATAGTAAGATGATAGTAGAATAGAATGAGCATAAGTATGAAGGTGGAATTTTAGAAACTCGTTCCGGTTCTTATGCTAATTTCCATTCAAAATAGTTCTATCATATTTATCCCGATATTTCTGTAATTTTTTCTACTTCTATTAGAGATACTAATGATGCTGGTACTATATGGGAAACGTGGATTTATTCGCAATTCTTTTTAAGATATTATGATGAAAACTATGATTTTATAAGTGAAGTTTATCAATATACAGGAGATACCTATAATACTCCGTCTAACGCAAGGTTTTATAAATTAGACATATCAATTACCGCTAGTGGTGATGGTGCGCCTAGAACCTCGCAAAAGACTTTAACTGATATGTTAGGTAACATCAATTATATATATGATGATGTAACATTAGAAACAAATACAACGTATGATCCTATTATAAGTACTGTAGAAAATTATATGGAGTATTCATATGATGATGTTGTTTATTCTCGAATGAGTGCTACTTCAGATGCAACGTTAGAATATTATTCTTTGACTGATACTACATTAACATTAGATTCTATTGAAATGACTAATATATCTATTGGTATGGAAACTGGCTCAGATAAGTTGACAAGGATTAATGAAGATTATTATGTTTTATTATCATTTGAAAATCCTATTACTTCTGAAATTGGAAATATAAGTATAGATGGAATTGTACATGATGCTGATAATGAAGTATCACCGGGTTATATAATTAGTGATGATGGTAAGGACATAGCAATACCATTACAAACTCCATTAATTGAAGATGGAAAGATAACTCATGTTGTAAATTACATAGAAGTATTAGATTTTGGTACATATGAACAATGGGATATTGATAATTCTATTTCAATAGCTGTCTATCTTACTATACAACAAAATATTACAGTCTTATCTACTGTCTTAGATAAATCAAATATGGAATTTGGAGAGAGTTATAATTTATTTGTAACAATAGATAATCCAACTTCGTATCCAGTAGTAGCAATAACTGTTGATGATGTTGTACATACTCCGGAAGGTGTTAATTCCTTTACTATAAATGGAGATAACACTATAATTACTATTCCATATACGAACTCTATTATATATGGTGATGTAATCCATATTGTAAATAACATTCAATTCAATAGTGATGATGTTGTAGAAGTTATAGAAATTGAAAATTTAATTTCTAATGGTGATTTTAGTAATACTTTGGTTGATTGGGGCGGTAATGGTTATTCTACACTTGATGCGGTTAATAATATATTAAGTGTTGCAGGTAATGGTCTTAGTAGTGGTGTAACTCTAGAACAATTATTATCTAATCCTGATGTTGCTGATAAAATGTTTTTATATCAACGAAGCAGAGTTACGAATTCTGATTGTTCTCTAATGGGAATACAAATATATGATGAAAGTTTTGACGAATACTTGGGCTATATTGCAATGCAATCCGATCCTATTATTAATGAATGGTATGAATTGTATGGTTTATTCTCTATTCCTGTTGATTTTGTTGGAGGACTACAAAATGATATCACCTATCATTATGTCAGTTATGACAGAGGCACTGAGCTTACTAAGTAA
>CAJYBF010000299.1 GCA_913064935.1 uncultured Mollicutes bacterium | reverse complement strand
TCGATGATAATTTCATCATCCATGTTTAATTTATAATTAGCTTTCGTAGGTAAAACATTAACGATTATTAAATCCATCGTCAACATTTTCTTAAGTTTCATTCTAGAACTTTCAAGTTTTTCGCTTAAGTACCTATCTAATCTCTCTTTGTCTTTTTCTACTTCTACTATTATTTTAGTCATCGAAAATCACCACCGCTATTATGAATAATACAACTCCCACATTCAAACATATATCAGCTACATTAAAGACTGGGAAGTCATATCCAAATATATTGAAATCAAGGAAATCAACTACACCTTGAATTCTTATTCTATCTATAAAATTACCAATTGTTCCAGCTATCATTAAAGATATACCAATCGAATAAACTTTTTTGTTTTTAAAATCAACTGATTTGAAATAATAACTAAAGATTCCTAATGCAAGTACTGTGATTATATAAAACAACCACATTTGTCCTCTAAACATACTCCAAGCTGCCCCATCATTAATATGATAAGATAATTGAAAAAAACCATCAATCACAGGGTTACTTTGGAATAGTGTCATATTAGTACTAACAATTAATTTTGTTACTTGGTCTAAAATAACTAATACAGTTATTAGAATTAGTCCATAAATCATATTTTTGCACCTCTACATATTAATAATAATCACATATGTTATTATACTTAATATTAAACTTAAAACAACACCTAAAGTTAAATTAAGGATAAAACCTGATTTTCTCAGCTTTTTTATATCGAATTCTTTTGTGTTCAACCCGTTCTTTTCTAAGATATTATAATAAACATCTTCAGCATAAGCTAAAGTTAATACAATCGCTAAAACGAATGAAAACAGTACCAATATCAATAATGGTGTCTTATATAACACCATAATAATCATCATATTAATGTTAATAGCATGAAACACTGATGAAACCAAAACTGCGATTAAGATTGCTTTAGTAGCAGTTATTAATCTTACCTTAGGATCAATAGCACCATTTATAATTTTTCTTTCTTCACTGTTTCTTTTGTTAAAGGCCTCTTTAAGCATTTTCATCACCATATTCCTTTAGGTAATTGATAGCATCCAGAAAAGTGTCTACTTTCACTAATTTCATATTTGAATTAATTTTATCCCATGTTGTGAATGCTGATTCAAAATTTCCAGAAGGCACAAAGAAGATATCAACCTTTTCTCTATTGGCAGCGATGATTTTTTGTTCGATGCCGCCGATAACACCTACATATCCTTCTTTAGTTATTGTTCCAGTTCCAGCTATAGTTAAACCATATGTGAAATCGATTTCGGTTAATTGATTAAACAAGCTGAGTGTTTGTAGTAATCCACCACTACTACCCATCGTAGATGTCTCAGTTATCTCAAATGCAGGACTTGAACTTTGAAACTCATAATTGTATTTGATGACAAATCCAAATTTAGAAACTCCTTCAACATCTTGCCTTTCTAAGAACACATCTCCTCTATCAGTAGTAAATGTTGCTGATTCAAGATCTTCAAGTGCATCAAAGAAATCAGAAATATTTACAGTTTCTACTCCGTTAACCGCTGTGATTCTATCACCGATCTGTAAATCCCCGACTAAAACGTCTTTATAAATGTAAGAAACTAATACTCCGTCTAGAGCATAGTCTAGGCTCATTCCTGCACTATCATATGCGTGAATTATTGAGTACTGCATTCCAGTATCGTAACTGATTTTACCTCTAGTTTTAATCTCTTCTGGTGTTAACAATGAGTATGAATCTCCCATTTGATTTATATCAGTACCAACCAATAAACTAGCGAATCTATTCATCACCAATGTTGTACGAGGCAAAGAAAAAACATAAACTGAGTTTATAGTTCCAGTTTGTTCATAGCTGTTTTCTACAAAGACCTTATCAACAACTGGAGTAATATCTCCTGGTAATAATATTGAGTAGTCCTGTCTTATAGTAGTCAGAAATAATATTGCAATATAAAAAGGCAATAAAATTATGATAAATATTCTTTTTTCTAATAAATACTTTTTCATTTATTTACTCACATCTACCTTAATATCGATAATCTGTCTTAATTCTACTTTTGCGGCCAAAAGCATTCTCTTAGAAGCCTTCGTCATATCTAGTTCATGATACTTATCAGAAACATAAATGACTTCTTTTATACCACTTTGTATGATTAATTTAGCACATTCATTACAAGGAAATAAATTCACATACAAAGAACAACCTTTAAGACTTGTGGTTGCATTAAGTATGGCATTCGCTTCAGCGTGCACTACATAAGGGTATTTGGACTCAAGATAATTGTCTCCATTGTTCCATGGAAATGC
>CAJYBF010000298.1 GCA_913064935.1 uncultured Mollicutes bacterium | reverse complement strand
TGGGACTTGGAATTCATTCAACGGTTGCTTCTACTAAGACTTCTTCTTTTGAGCAATTGAAGGTTAAAGCCGAGGAAGTTGTTAAAAGGATGATTTCATTTGGAGTAACTACCATAGAAGCTAAGAGCGGATATGGATTAGATGAAGAAACTGAACTTAAACAGTTGAGAGTCTTAAAGGAGTTAGACGTACCCGTTAATATTAAATCAACTTTTTTAGGAGCACATGCAATTCCAAAAGGAATAGATTCAAAAGTTCAACTAGATAAAATGTTCAGTTTTTTGGAAAAATATAAAGACTCAAGATTATTTGATTATGTAGATATATTCTGCGAGGATAGTGTATTTAACTTAGAGGAAAGCACTAAATACCTTCATAAAGCTGTAGAATCAGGATTTGGAGTAAGAATCCATGCAGATGAAATCGTTGCCTTAGGAGGCGCTGAATTAGCCGCTAGTCTTAATGCAAGTAGTGCTGACCACTTAATTGGAACATCAAGTTCTGGAATAATTGAATTAGGTAAATCTAATACGGTTTGCAATCTACTACCCCGTACTTCTTTTTACCTAAACAAGGACTATGCAAAAGCAAGGGAAATGTTAGATAATGAATGTATTGTAAGTTTATCAACTGACTATAACCCTGGAAGTAGTCCATGTGAGAGCATCCAATTCATTATGAACTTAGCTTTATTAAAGTTAAAGATGACTCCCAAAGAAATTTGGAATGCTGTGACCATTAATCCAGCTTATAGTCTAAGTATTGATAGAGGTACATTAAAACGTGGTGCTAACGCAGATTTAGTTATTTGGAATACTGACAATCATGAGTATCCAATGTATCACAATGCTGTTAATGATGTAGAAAAAGTATTTATAAACGGAAAGTTGATAGAGGTGTAATATGAAAAAATTAATTCAATGTGTCCCAAACTTCTCTGAAGGTAGGGATAAAGAAAAAATCGAAAAGATAATTGATTCTTTTCGTGGTGTAGAAGATTTAAAACTTTTAGATTATTCTTATGATAATGATCACAACAGATGCGTTGTAACTATCATTGGTACTCCAGAAAGTTTAAAAGCATCATTATTAGTTGCTTTTGGTAAAGCAAAGAAACTTATTGATATGACTAAGCATACTGGACAACATCCAAGAATGGGTGCAGTAGATGTGTGTCCATTTATACCTATTAAAAATACAAACTTAAAAGAATGTGATGCATTAGCAAAAGAAATTGGTAAAGCAATTAACGAGGAACACGATATGGGATTCTTCTTCTATGAAAAATCTGCTTCTACCACTCTAAGACAGAACTTAGCTAAACTAAGAAAAGGTCAATATGAAGAGATGGAAGAAAAGACAAAGAATCCGAAATGGGCTCCTGATTTAGGAGAATTTAAAGTTAACACAGGTATAACGGCAATTGGTGCAAGAATGCCTTTAATAGCGTTCAATGTATTATTAGACACTCCTAATTTAGAAATCGCAACTAAAATTGCTAAAGCAGTTAGACATTTAAGCGGAGGCTTAAGATTTGTTAAAGGTATAGGTATTGATATGCCAGAAAGAAGTATTACACAAGTGTCAATGAACTTAACTGACTATACTAAAACTCCAATGTATAGAGTATTTGAATTGATAAAAATAGAAGCAAAAAGATATGGCGTAAATATCTTAGGTAGTGAGCTAATTGGTTTAGCCCCAATGGATGCATTCATCCAAACAACAGAATATTACTTTGGTATTGAAAACTTAGATTACAACCAAGCTTTAGAAAAGCACTTAATGGAATAATGTTTAAAGACTATACTATAAAAGATTTTCTAAACCAAACAGCTTCTAACGAACCACCACCAGGTGGCGGTAGTATTGCTGCATTAACAGGTGCAATAGCTTACTCACTTACAGAGATGGTCGCAAACTTAAGTATAAATAAAGAAAAATACGCTGAATTTCAAAATGATTTTGAATCATTAGTTTCAAAATCTGAAAAATTACGAAATGACTTACTAGAAGATATTGATAATGATGCTTCTTCTTTCGATGAAGTTATGAAAGCATTTAAACTTCCTAAGTCAACTGATGAGGAAAAAAAACTTCGTTCAAGTAAAATTCAAGAAGGATATAAGTATGCAGTTAAAATTCCATTAGGAGTAGCTACTAAAATCTATGAATCACTAGAGTTAATAGAGTTTGTAATTCACAATGGAAATAAAAACGCCCTTACAGATGGATTAGTTGCGTTAATGTCTGCAAGAACGGCTATCTTGGGAGCATTATTTAATGTCAAAATTAATTTCATATAATAAATCAATGATAAAGTTATAATTTAGTTTTGACTAAT
>CAJYBF010000297.1 GCA_913064935.1 uncultured Mollicutes bacterium | reverse complement strand
AAATGAAACAAACTAATAAAAACAAAAATGAAAAAGAAAGTACATAATATAAAACGAGTAATGATATTAAAAATAAGAAGAATACGTACGATAATATCGAGGAGATGTATAATCCGGAGAAATAGAAAAATATATAAGATTTTTTTTATCAAGCAGAAGACGGCATACGAGATAAGGCCACGTGACTGGAGTTCAGACGTGTGCTCTTCCGATCTCATACCATCCACCACACAATCCAACATTGACCCCTCCCCCATCAGGAAAAGACAATACTTAGAGTAAACAGATAGTTAAGATGTAGAGTTAAAGCTAGGTAGTAAGGTATGTTTCGCGTGAAACTAGTCATTGTCTATGACTTCACCTTCAATAACTTTAGATTGTTTGGAGAGGGCTTGGAACTGTTCTTGTAGCTTGGTAAGGGCAGCATTGTCCACTGATGTACTGATTGAAGTGGGCATGTTACGGCTTATCTGACGTTTATCAAAGGCAATGCCCATGACAGTAGCAGCCTCTTTACCTTTCATTCTTAATCTGATTATCTCATTGTTCTTATCTATTACTTCATCACCATGCTCAAGGGAATTGATGACATGTTCCATAGCCTTTTCAATGACATTGCTCATTCCAGCGTCTAATTCATCAGCTTTTTCAAGGCGGACTTGTGTGATTAGAGATTCACCCCATTCACTTTTAATCCAGTCATAGGCAGTCCTAACAGGGATATTACTTAACTCAGCGGCCTTATTAACATTACCCTTAACAATGTAATTGCATATAAGCTCTTTCTTTACATCATTAGTATATTTAGAGCCTTGAGTAGTTATAGTGACTTGTGAGGCGTTAGAAGCCATTAGATAACCTTATTTAGTGAGTTAATAGCCATACCGTATATATTAGCCCAGTTCTTATCGTACTCGGCCTTACTGATTTGTCTTGGTCTCTGCTTTGATCCTTTACTCATATGAATAGCCCTATTGTTATAAATGAAATACTGAATAGTGTTGTTACTATTGCTAGTCCTAACATAAAGAATATCTTAATTACTTCAAGCATAATTTAAACCAGTTGATAATAGATTGTAATAGGCTTGGCTTACTCGCAACCACTTCAATTGGCTTTTCAGCATCGACTACAATCTTCTTAACTGCCTTTTTCTTTGCTTTCTTCTTAGTAGCCATTATTTACCCTTCATTTGCTTGGTTATCTCTTCTAGCCGGGCATTCATCATCTTTTTACGTTTAATGATAGCAATAGCGGCCTGTTTAGCAGGTGGCGGCAATATCTTAGCTCGTTGTTTATCAGTGGGCATAATCAGTACCTTTTAATGTTTATCTTATTATAGACCTATTTCCTTATAGTCTCAATATACCGTTTATCTGGGAAAGACTACCTTATATCCGATAATTCATACCGCCTGTCAGTTAAGGGTGTTATCTAGTTGTATTATTACACCTATATGTTATTGTTACTTACACACAAACAAGGGGAATAAATAATGCAAGATACTCAAACAGCTAGACAATACGCGGCTCAAATCAACTATGAGCTTGATAGTCATGCCTTTGTGACTGATTTTGGGTTCGCTTCCCATGTAACCGATACAGATAACCAAGATTATGAGGCCCGCAATATATAGCTATCCGATGTGATAGAACAAGTTTTAAAAGTACAAGATAAATGGCGAGGTGATTTTGATGCCAAATATGATTGAAAAATATGAGTAGTAGGAAAGAATCTTTATACATTCCTGTTTTGGATTGGATTTTTAAAGTGCTCCATAAGATCAAGATCCCCGGATTTGAGGGAATGAATCTTTATGACTTACTTGATATGTATATTTCAGGAATAGTTAAAGGAGCCTTAACCTCAAGAGCCGGAAGTATTGCTTTTAGTTTTTTTATACAAACAGTGCAAAGTATTTCATAATCTTCTCCCCATATTTCTTCTAATCTTTCTGGCTTTGAACTCATAATTCACCTCCTCTTTTTCTGATAAACTTTCCAAAAAATGTAACTGATCTGCGGTCACGGTATCCACCTGCTTCATTGCAGCTATTTGCTCTAGTGAAACCAGAAGTAACTTTTGAACACATTTTGAGCAAAGAGAGACACGGTTGCCGTTCTCTTGGCCGTAGCAAAAAACGCATGAGTCAATGGTTGCTGTTCTTGACATTTCCCTCCTTTCATTCCATTAAAGGTTAATAAGTTTAGTGAATCGGTGACTGTCAACTCCCCCCGGATCTGTTGACCACGTGTTGACTAAAGGCCTGACAATTAATAACCTGAACAAATTTTATCTTTACAAACTGTAAAAAATGGTATACTATAAGATGTATGAAAGACGATGCCC
>CAJYBF010000296.1 GCA_913064935.1 uncultured Mollicutes bacterium | reverse complement strand
AACTATTGTTGCCCACCAACCCCAAGCCCAAGCCCAATCCATAATTATTCCTCCTAGTTTATTTCGTTATTTTACATTCATACTACTTCTTTTTCTCAATCTATTCCCTAAACATGATTAATTTACCAATCCTACCATTTCCACCTTGAAAGGGATGGATTGCTTCGAAACGATAATGAAATTCTATCAATTCTCCTCTATTAGGCTATATCGGTTTTCCGATAAAAGGTCAATTGGTATCGGTTTCTCGATTGTACTTTTATCAAAAGAACGCCAATTTAATAAACTTAGCGCCCTTACTTTTATATTGTTATCCAATCCAAAATTTATTTATTAATATTCTTCACTTTTTACTACCTTTAATATCTTGAATTCATTATCATCCAATTTATTTAATAAATCTGGTCTTCGTAAATAGGTTCTTCTTATTGATTCTTTTTTCCTAAAAATTCCTATGTTTTTGTGGTGACCATTTAATAAAACATCAGGAACTTTCATTCCTTCAAAATCAGCTGGTCTTGTGTATTGAGGTCCTTCCAGTAATACATTACTAAAAGAGTCTTCTTGGTGAGATAACTCATTACCTAATACACCATCAAGCAATCTTACAACACTGTCAGTTATTATCATACTACCGAGTTCTCCACCTGTTAGTATATAATCTCCAATACTCATTTCTTCATCAACTAAACTTCTTATTCGTTCATCGAATCCCTCATAGTGACCACATAACAAAATCAAATGCTTCATCTCACTATATCTAGATGCATCTGCTTGTTTATACTGACGACCTTGAGGAGTTAACATTATTTTCTTAGCGTCTTTCCAGCCTTCAATATCTCTTACAGCATTGAAAATCGGCTCAGGAGTTAAAACCATTCCCTGACCCCCACCGTATGGATAATCGTCAACTTTGAAGTGTTTGTTGTTTGAATAAGTTCTGAAATCTATTAGGTTCACTTCTAAATACCCTTTTTCTATAGCTCTTTTGATTATAGATTCATTCAAAAATCCAGAAAACATATCAGGAAAAATAGTAACAATATCTATTTTCATAACATTCCCTCAATCGTAGAGATATCAATTCTCTTGTTTTCTATATCTACATTTATAATAAATTCCCCTACAAACGGTATCATGACATCTTTGTCTTTCATTGAAAGAATCAATAAAGGATTAGCGGGGCTTTCTTTTATTTCCTTAACACTACCAAGCAACTTATTGTCTTCATAAACACTAAGTCCTTCAAGTTCAAAGAAATAGTATTCATCATCACTTAACTTTTCCAATTTATCTTTTTCTATAAAAAGATCGAGTCCTTTATATTTTTCAATGTCATTAATATGGTTGTAACCTTCAAAAACCAACAAGTCCAAGTTCTTGTGTGCACGGTGAGATTTAACAGTAACTTCTATTTTCTTATCAATAAAAAACGTATTGCCCTTTTTGAACCTTTCATCTTTAAAATCAGAATCAGACTTGATTCTAACTTCTCCTTTAAGGCCATGCGTATTAACTAACGTTCCAAACTTAATAAATTCCATATAACCACCACCTATGTATTCTATAAAAATTATAACATACAAAAAAGAAGCTGCCGCTTCTATTTTTATTACTTGTCGGTAATGTAATAACTATCTGGAAAATCCCCGTCAAAATATATTTTATTATTATCAAAACTCAACTCTCTGACCACAACTCCTGGTGCTGCTGTTTGGAACCTGTCAGCATATCTAGCTATAGATTGCTGATTCTCTGGAGTTAAATATTTTTGAGGAATACCAAGAGCACCTATTTTGGCAGATTCTATATCAACTGTTGAGACTCCATTTATAGTCGTTAGTTTTCCTTTAATATATACATTAGCATTCTTAGGTACTGGGATTGGAATATTATCCGCTACATCATTAAAAAAATGATTTACTAAAACTTCCAAATTTGCTCGACAACTGACTTCAACTGTACCATCATCGTGAATAATCATTTGTAAATCTTTAACGGGGAAAGCTGGCGGTAAGATTTCAGCTATAATAGCTCCTAGCTCTTCCGGTGTGATTTCAAGATTATAGGCTTTAGGATCCGAGTAGTTAAGATTATAGTCTTCGAATATATCGCTAGATTCGCTCATGTCATTAGGATAGACCCTATCTCCTCCAATGGCTTCAGCTATTCTTTGCAAATCCTTTGCAGTGTACTCAACACCCAAGTCCTTTGGACCTATCAGGAATGCAGTTGTAAGAAAGTATCCTCCCACTATACCCACAGCTAATAGTATCCCTAACATAATTATAATAAATATTTTTATAAAACGTCTCATCTTATTCTTATTTTGTAAAACAGCAAACCAATTAATGAAAATA
>CAJYBF010000295.1 GCA_913064935.1 uncultured Mollicutes bacterium | reverse complement strand
AGCATCTTGATCAATTAGAATCTGACTTAAGTGAATTGGCAAATCATCTGTCAAAGGGTAGGAAAGAGGCATCTCAAGAATTAGAAGAACAAATTATTTTATTGCTGCAAAAACTTGCTATGCCTAATGCAAAATTTGTTGTTTCTCAAGTTATAAACGATGCATTTTCCGAATTTGGCAGAGATACCATAAGTTTCTTATTTTCTGCAAATAAGCACGTGTTACCTCAAGAGATTTCTGAGATAGCATCCGGCGGTGAAATATCCCGATTAATGTTAAGTATAAAGTCTGTAATATCTGATGTAATGGCTTTACCGGCTATTATTTTTGATGAGATAGATGCTGGAGTAAGCGGAAACATAGCTCACTCGATTGCTAAGAAAGGAAGATTGATTTCTGAGGAAACACAAGTATTACTAATTACACATCTTCCACAAGTAGCAGCAGTTGCTAATAACCATATATTCGTTAGTAAACAGGAAATTAATGGAAGAACAATTTCTTCTAGTACATCCTTAAATAAAGAAAAGAGGATTATCGAGATTTCTAAGATGTTATCTAAAGAAAACGTGACGTATTCAGCAATTGAAAATGCAAAACAATTAATAAATGAATATAATTAACGCACTTTCCAATAATTTAAAGGTGCGTTTTTCTTTTTCTTGGGAAGAATAGTATTAGCCTGAAATATTGAATGTAAACAAGCGCTTAGGAGGAGTTATTATAAAAATTCTAAATAAATCCTTATTAGTTCTATTATTATTGTTTTTAATACCTCAAGCATCTGCATTAACTCTAGATAAAGATGATATCAAATTAATTCCTAGTGGTGAATCTATAGGAATTAAGCTCGAGACTGGTGTTTTTATAGATGACACATTTGAAGTTAATGGAGAATCTCCATCACGAGATGCTGGAATTAGACCTGGTGATAAGATACTAAAATTTGATAGACAAATTATTCATACTGCTAACGAATTAAAAAAAGCTTTAGAGAACTTGAATAGTTCTGATTATGTCTCTATAATTATCGAAAGAGATGACAAAGAGATAGAAAAACAAATCAAACCTCTAATAAAGGATAATGTTAAAAGTCTAGGCTTGTACCTAAACGATAAGATCGTTGGAGTAGGGACTTTAACTTATGTTTTTCCTGACTATAGTTTATTTGGTGCACTAGGACATGGTATAAATGATTCGGAAATTAAAATCGATGAGGGTTATATAACTAAATCAATTGTAAAAGACATTGAAAAGGGTACAAAGGGAAATCCTGGAGAAAAAAGAGCAATAATTAGCGATAGAGAATTAGGTATAGTAACAAAGAATAGCAAGACTGGAATATATGGTGTAATAACTGACGATTCTTACAATAATCGTAAAGTTTATCAAATTGCCGATAAGAGTGAAGTAACTTTAGGCGATGCTCAATTACTTACAGTTATTGATACAGACAACGTAGAAGCATTTGATATAGAGATAATTGAGATAAATAGGCAAAGTGAAAAGGAAATAAAAAGCATGAAATTGAAAGTCACAGATGAGGACCTATTATCTAGGACGGGTGGAATCATCCAAGGTATGAGTGGTAGTCCAATAATTCAAAATGGAAAAATCATTGGAGCGGTCACTCATGTACTAGTAAATGATCCGACAATGGGTTATGGAATCTATATAGAATGGATGCTACAAGACAGCGAGATTTTCATAAAATAAGAATTATTGTTATAATGAAATATCGACAAAATTCGACAAAATGATATACTTTTGATTATGAAATCTGTTGAAGTTTGTCAATCAATAGAAAAGTAGTGTTAATAATGATGGAATTCATTGTAATATTATGAGGAGTGATATAAGGTTAATTAACGAGGGGGATTAAATATGAGCAAGATAAGGGTCTTTATTGTTGATGACAATAAAAGAATAATAAAACAATTCTTTTGCAAACATATAATGAAAGATGTATCACAAGAGGAAACAAGAGTAACGAGAGAGATAGTACCAGGTGCTATTGGGGAATCATTACACCAGTATTACCAATACTACGCATATCATTATAAATGCATAAAATGTGAAAAGGAAGTAATAAGGGAACATAGGTTTTTAATAAGGAACCCAAAAGATGATGAGGGAAAATAAATTATGCTTTACTTAATAGGAAGTCTAGTTATTATTGCTGTGTTATGCCATTGGCAATCAATCAGCGCCTTATTGAGGGCTTTTGCTATGCGTTGTTATTATTATTGGTTTTTATTGTTCTTATCTATTTATTATTCTATTTTATTGTTATTGATTGTTTATTATTATTGTCATTGAATGATCGATTCTGTCGATCACTTGTGCGAGTGGCGTCGATCGAG
>CAJYBF010000294.1 GCA_913064935.1 uncultured Mollicutes bacterium | reverse complement strand
TGGAGCCTTAGGTGATTCTACTAATCCAGATACTGGGTATGTACTAAATGTTAAGAGAACTAAAACAGGTCCTCTTGCATTTAATGTAGAATATACTTTACAAGTATTAAAGTTAAAACCTATACCTTTAACCGATGAAGAAAAGCAATTAATTGCAGATTCTCCAACTATTGATACTTTACTTCCTAGACCTACTCCAGAAGAACAGAAGGCATTTATTGAGTCTCGTATTCTTGGTGGTGGTGAAGTAACAGAAAAGAAGGAAGCAGGACAAGGAACAAGTTCAACTGATCAATCTGCACTTGATGATTTTGATGACGATATTCCTTTTTAATAGTATAATAGCAGAGGAGAAATCCTCTGCTATCTTTATTGGAGAATTATGAAAATACTTTTTACAGCAGATTGGCATTTAAAGTTAGGTCAAAAAAATGTACCAAAAGCATGGCAAGAAAACAGATTTAAATTACTATTTGAAAAGCTACATGACCTAGAAGAGGATGTAGATGTAGTAATTATAGGTGGAGATATATTTGATAAATTGCCTTCACTAGAAGAAATAAAATTATTCATGGAGTATATTTCTGGATGTACTAAAGAAACTTTAATATATGATGGAAACCATGAAGCTACTAGAAAAGGCAGAACATTCCTAACCTTTCTAGCAGATATTATACATATGATTAACCCTAAAGTTACAATATTAGATGGTGTGACTATTAGAGATGATTTAGATATGGATATAATACCATATACACATTTAAAATCATTTAAACCAGAAGATTTCCATAATTTATACTTATGTACACATGTAAGAGGAGAGATACCTCCACATGTAAAACCTGAGATAGATTTAGAAAAATTAAGTAAATGGAAAATAGTATTAGCAGGTGACTTACACGCCTATAGTAATTGCCAAGGAAATATTCTATATCCAGGTAGTCCAGTAACTACATCATTCCATAGAAAGAATGTAGAAACAGGTGTTATCATTTTTGAAACACATACTGGAGAACATGATTGGATTTCACTTGAACTACCCCAATTAATAAGAAAGACTGTCGAGTCAGAAGAAGAAATGATTGCAACAGATTTTGACCATACAATCTATGAAATTACTGGTGATGTATTAGATTTAGCAAAAATAGATACAAATAATAGTTTAGTAGATAAGAAAATAATTGTTAGAGGAGATTCAGAAAAAACCTTGAATTTAGAAAACCTAACAATACAAGATGAATTAGCACTTTATTTGAAAGATATTTTAGATTTAACTCCAGATAAAGTAGATAAGGTTATGAGAGTATTTAATGATTACATTTAAAGAGTTAAGTTGGAATAATTGTTTTTCATATGGTAAAGATAATATAATACAATTAGATAAATACGAACTTATACAAATAGAAGGAAAAAATGGATCTGGAAAATCTAGTATACCTATTATATTAGAAGAAGATTTACTTAATTTTGAGACTTATGGATTAAATACACTTTGGACGGTTTATCATAACAAAAAACAACTTAAAGTAAATTACAATTATGAAATTGCTTTAAACCTAAGAACAATTAATATATCCCCTGAACAAATCAGAGAAAAAGAAGTTGTTCAAGAAAAACAAGTGAAAGATGGTTGGAAATATCTTGAAGATGAAAAAGGAAATGAGGTGAAAGATACGCTTACTTTTCAAAATGACACTGCCTTAGAACTGTATAGAATGGATGACTTATATCAAGACTATGAAATTTTGAATGATTTTCCAGAAGTTCGCCTTATCTTAACTCAACGAATTAAAGCCATGATCCAAACGTATAATCATGACTTGATTAATAACAATTTAATAGCTCATTGAAGACTTCTAAAAACATACTGTTCCTATTGAATCCTATTTCTGGGATTGGTAAAAAAGGCGATTTAGCAGACTTGATTCAAAAGTACTTGACCAATCATAAACATGAGCTGAGATACACAGAATATCGAAAACACGGAGAAGAAATTGCTAATCTTGAAAAAGGTAATTTTGATGCAATTGTTGCAATCGGAGGGGATGGAACTGTAAATGAAGCTTTACAAGGAATAATGAAAAATGGGAAAGCTCCCGATCAATTAGAGTTGATACTTATTCCGGCCGGGAGTAGTTGTGATTTTGCAAAAAAATATCCTAATAATAAGTCGAATATTGATTTAGTTTTATCTGAAGATTTATTTGCAGTAGATATTGGTTAAATTGAATGTAATGATGGTAGTGGTAATCCGGTAATTTGTCCAAGACCTACCCCGACACCCATATTTACCATAGCTTGCAATACCAGGGAGAAGGAGAGACAGGCAGATAGCAAGCAGCCGAATGCTCGCTCACACGTAGCAACTCTT
>CAJYBF010000293.1 GCA_913064935.1 uncultured Mollicutes bacterium | reverse complement strand
TAATTCGAATAAGGCTCTTCTTACAGTACTTTTCCCTACTCCTGATGGTCCAGATACTACTACTAACATTCCTCTTTTGTTCAATTTCATATTTCAGTCTCCTATATCGTTTGCGATTATTTTCATGAAATCAATTTAACTATTACTATATATTATAACTTAACTATAGTAAATTAGTAAAGGATTTTATATACTAAAGATGGATATTTCACAATTAGTTAATGAAATGGAGCGATTTGATGGCTTTTGATGGTGTTTTAATAAGAAATTTAGTTAAGGAACTGACGTTTTTAGAGACAGGAAGAATTTCTAAGATACAACAAATCTCGGATTTAGAGATTTTATTAACAATAAGAGCGAACGCAAGCAACCAAAAGTTGCTTATTTCTTGTTCTAGCGATTATGCTAGAAACAACCTAACAAGTAATAAATATGATATTCCTAGTACTCCTCCACCTTTTTGTATGATTTTGAGAAAACATCTTGATGGTGGAATTATAAATAAGATTTCTCAATACGAAAACGATAGAGTAATTATTATAGAAGTGCTTAAGACGAATGAGTTAGGTGATAAAGTCATTAAGCAAATCCACTTTGAAGCTATGGGAAAACATTCTAATTTGATCGTAACTGATAACAATAGAATTATCGATTCCATAAAACATATACCACCATTTATGAATTCTTACCGTACTATCTTACCAGGGGCTGACTATTTATACCCACCAAATATAAAACCGGATCCTTACATAGAGTTTAATAATAATAAATCGTATAATGATATTATGTCATATCAGGGAATATCACCACTGTTGGCTAATGAAATTATTTATCAAAACAACCCTGATTTGATTAATTCCTCACCGGATCCTGTAATCATCAGAGGAAAGAAAGACAAGTTCTACTTTATTCCTGTAAACATAGAAGGAAGAATTGAACATTACGAATCGATAAATGAAATGCTCGATGTATACTTTTTCAATAAGGATTCTTTTGATAGAATCAGACAAAGAGCAAAAGATTTAAATATGTTCATAAAACGCGAACTAGAAAAGAATAGAAATAAAATTGATAAACTTAGTCTTGATCTTGATAGAGCTAACGACAATCAAAAGCTCAGAATCGCTGGAGAAGTATTACTCGCAAATTTACATGAAGTATCAAGAGGGATGAATAAAATCACTCTATTAAACTTCTATAGCAATGAAAACATGGAGATTAATCTTAATCCACTTCTTACGCCAACTGAGAATGCTAATAAATACTTTAGTAAATATCAAAAAGCAAAGAAAGCTATAAATCATGTTAAGAAGCAAATAGGTTTAACAAGGTTAGAAATTGAATACTTCGAGTTACTAACTCAGCAAATCAGTCAAGCGACACACAAAGATGTCGATGAGATTAGACAAGAACTTGAAGAAAGTAATTACCTTAAGAAAAAATATAGAAAAAGAGTTAAAAAGCCAAACTTTCTTACTTACTTATCAAATAATGGAACAGAAATCCTAGTAGGAAAAAACAATAAGCAAAACGTGTACCTAACACACAAACTTGCGAAGAAAAATGATATTTGGATGCATACGAAGGGCATTCCTGGTTCTCATGTGATTATCAAAGATGACAATCCAGATGAAAATACTTTACGTACTGCAGCTATTTTAGCTGCGTATCACTCAAAAGCTAAAACCTCTAGTAGTGTTCCGGTAGATTATACGTTTATAAGATATATCAAGAAGATTGGAAGGTGTGGGATGCCTTCAATTGGGCAGTGGACAATTTTCATAGCAAGCATAACCTGATCGATAGAGGTTACCATTCTATGGCAGCTATGACTATTATGTACCATAAACTCAAACCACATGAACAAAAGCTTCTGGCTATGCGAATACCGAATGGCGAAACTTATGACTAAAACGTCTATAGTGGGGGATTTCCCCCCCCATTCACATATCTCTTTGTATTTTAGTATTTTTTAGTCAGTGCACCGTCGTGTTGTGGCGCAGGCGGTTTAACGAGTTCAGGATAAAAATGTGCTACCACAACTTGAAGAAGACCTTAAAGCTGCTGGTGCACCCTGGATTGAGGGTCAGGGATTAAAAAGTAATTAGGATGTCTTATAATATGGAAATGAAAGGGTTTTTCTGGGCAATAATAGATTTTGGTAGATTAAATTGAATATAAAATTTAGAGAATAAATGACAAGTTATAATCATATAATACATATATTCTTTTATCATTAAGACTACTAGTCCAAATATTGCCTTTTTTATCTTCGTAGACATAAAGAACAGTATTCTTGTTGACATTGGTAAATGATCTACCGTCATAACGCCAAAGGCCATCAACCCAACCAAGCCAAATATTGCCTTTTC
>CAJYBF010000292.1 GCA_913064935.1 uncultured Mollicutes bacterium | reverse complement strand
CTGAATTAATTTCTAAGACTCCATCAGACATTCTCTCTAAAATGATTTCAAAATGTCTTTTGGCTGTAAGTAACTCCTCTGTAATTCCGCGCGGATAAATACTTTCAATTCCGATAATTTCTTCAGATAAGAATTCCGAGGATGCAAGTTCAAGTTGCTCGAGAATGGCAAGAATGTTTTGAGCCATTTCGTTAAATGGTCCCTTGGCGATACACGCATTAACTCCCAATTGAGCAATATCAATCTGTTCTTCGGCGGCAATGGCGGAAAGAATAACCAGGTATATGATAAACATTATGGCTTTTGCCTGGAAACGCAACACTTTCCCGATTCTCCAAATCAGCCCCTTTTTCCCAGTACAATATTAAGACCCGGAGAAGTGTACTCTCAACTAAGTGTTTATAAATTTTCTGTGAAATAAGTATGACTTATCAAAGGATAATCTTAATTCTTTTTCTTTTGTTTTCCCACACCCAGGTGCAGACGAAGTTGGAACAGCATCCAACGATGTTGGAATTGTGACAGTCTTATCACCAGCCGGGACGGTATCTTCTGGTACACAAACCGTGAAAGTAGTTGTTAGAAATTATGGTAATAATTCTGTAACAGGAAATAATCCTATATTTATAGTTGATGATATATTAAGTGAACATGATCAGAAACATTCAGATATTCTGATGAAAAACTTCTGAGATAATCAAACAATAATAACTACCATAAAAGATATAAATCTACGTACAAATAAGATATATTTATAAATATATCTAAATATTAAGAGGGAAGATGTATTTTTGTAAAGTTATATTTATTATAATAAGTTGTAAATAAGGGTAAATAATACTATAATTGAAATGATTAAGTTAATATATTTGTTATCTTAAACATTAAGATATATCTTTTTAATATTTTTTATGAAAATTATAAGAAACTCGATACTATTTTTATCTTTATTCACTCTTGGTTGTTTAACAACATTTGCCTGAACTATAGATCATTATGAAGTTATACTCTCTAAGAGTAGTGCTAAGGTTTGGGAGGCTGTTGATATAACAATAAAAGCTGTTGATAAGGCTTGATGAATTATAAAAGACTATGATGGTTCTATCCTAGTTTTTTCAACAACAGATAATGAAGCAGAATTTCCTAGGGATTTAAAAGAAAATACTTATACTTTTCAAAAAATAGATGAGTGAAAAGTTAAATTTGAAAATGCAGTTAAATTTAAAAATGCATGAAAACAAGATTTACATGTTTATAATGTTGATGATGACTCAATAGAGTGAGTTGCTTATATAACAATAGAAGAGTGAGCTCCTGTTCAAAATTTGGATATAACTTTAACTTCTCCTCAAAATTGATCTACTGTTTGAAATAATGTAATCACAGTTGCTTGAACTACTCAGAAAAATCATCAAGTAAAAATTACAATAAACAATAGTAGGCAAGTTACAACTACTAGTAATGTTGACTGAGTTTTTGAAAAAGAAGTTTGAGAGCTACAAGACTGAGAAAATACAATAAAGGCTGCTGTTTTAGATGCTGAGGAAAGAGAGGTATGAGTTTCAAATGAAGTAAAGGTGAAAGTAGAATCTTGACTACCTAGTTTCAAATCTATAAAAATAATACCTGGTTGAGAAATGGCACCTGAAACAGAAATAGATATAGAGGTCTTTTCTAACAAATGACTTTCTGAAGTGAGAGTTATATTAAATGATGTTATAACTACTTTAAAAGAAGCTACTGATTGAATATATGAATGAAAAATTTACGCTCCTAAAGAACTTTGAGCTTATGATATAGATGTTATATTAAAAGACGAGTTATGACATGAAACTAAAAAAGACAAGGCTGAGGAAATAACGGTTATAAAGTTAAATTCTGCTAATGATGATACTGACTGAGATTGAGTTGATGATTCAAAGGATAATTGTAAATATGTAAGTAATGCTGATCAAAAGGATACAGATAATGACTGAGTTGGAGATGCTTGTGATAATTGTTTAAAGATAAAAAATGCTAAGCAAGATGATGATAATAATAATGGTATAGGTGATGTGTGGGAAAAGGAAGAATGATGAAAGTGTGTAGATGAAGAATTAAATTTAGCTATAACATGATTGACTCTAACTGAACTTAAAACAAAGTCTATTTTAACTTGGAATGATATAGAGTGAGCTTGAAGTTATAACGTATACAAGAGAGTAGAAACTACTTCAACAGGAGGTACTATAACAGAGGAACTTGAGTTTATTGAAAATGTTACAGAGGCTACTTTTACTGTAAATATCGTATGAGATGAAATAACTTATGATTATTTTAAAGTAAAAGCTACTTGAAAAAATAGTTGTTGAGTTGAGGTGGAATGAGATTTTTCTGAT
>CAJYBF010000291.1 GCA_913064935.1 uncultured Mollicutes bacterium | reverse complement strand
TCTTCTTGATTAATTCCGGTTGTTGATAGAAGTGGACATTAGAGGAAAATTAGATATATCGATGTTTAGTGTTTATTACCGTGAGAAAGATACAACGAATTCTAGCACCTTAGCTATCCCAGTAAGTGCCGAGAACGAGTAGAAATTATTAGTTATCCCAGAGGATTCTGTAGATTCTATTGTAGTATCTAACAGGCTTGATTATGAATTCAGAACGGAACATATTTATAAGTATGAGTTAGAAGAATTAGTTGAAGATTAATTTGTAGTAACAAATAATAACGGTGAAATAATTATAGATAATATAGTAGCTAATAGTGAAGTTAATTTCATTATATATATTCTTTACACTATTCCTGTAGCTCTAATCGTACTATTTGTTGAATTGATTAGAATTTTCAGAAGAAAGAAAAATGTGTAATTAATCATGATGATCATATCGCTGATTATTCAATAGATGATTGTATAAATTCTAAAAATAAATAAGAATCCAATGAGAAAACAGATTATCTATTTAAATAATACTTGATTAAGAGGTCCTCTATTGAGGGCCTCTTTCTTGAGACTAAATAAAGGAATACATTTAAAAAATGATAGGAAATGACTTGTGTCTTTTGATATGAATTATGCTATAATTTACTAGATGTTTTTCATATAAAAAAAAGGTGGAAATTTACTTGCAATAGAAAAACGCGTGTGCTATAATTTGTAGGCAATGAGGTCCAGTGGTGTAGCGGTTAACATGTCGGTCTGTCACACCGAAGATCGCGGGTTCAATTCCCGTCTGGACCGCCATTTATTGATGCGCTCATAGCTCAATTGGATAGAGTGCCTGACTACGGATCAGGAGGTTATGGGTTCGACTCCTATTGGGCGCGCCATAAAAAAATTGCATATCGGGAAGTGGCTCAGCTTGGTAGAGCACCTGGTTTGGGACCAGGGGGTCGCAGGTTCAAATCCTGTCTTCCCGACCATATGAAAACTAACACGCTAAATTAGCGTGTTTTTTTGTGCTATACTATTTGTATATTGATTAAATACAAGTAGATGTTAGTAAAAAATGACGAAGGAGATCGATTATGACACAATACTCTAAGGAATATACTGAGGATTTTTTAAATAAGTATAAAGTCATGGAATCAATAGAACAAGATGACTACGAAAGATTCGAGAAATACAAGAATATGTACTACTCTAAGTTTGAAATGTTTAGATACATTAGAAATAACTTAACTCATAATATATCTGACGGGGAATTTCCTATCATAATTTCAAAATCAGTTTTAGATGATATAACAGACATCTTAAAAATGATGAATGAAAGAATTACAGAACGCGCAGTAATGAAGAGTAAGATTTACTTCGCGACCCTTCATTCAAAACTAAAAGATGTGATCTCAGTAGTATGTGAAAAGAATTATTCTTACGTTCCAATTCTTGATGATGAAGGACTGGTAATTGGAGTATTCTCTGATAATACCTTATTGCACTATATTCATCAAAATAAAGAAGGTATTATTTATGATGAAAACACCAGGATGAGGGAATTCAATAATTTACTTATAATTGATGATAATAAAAACGAAATCTTCAAATTTGTTTCAAAAGATAGATACGTTTATGAGACTGAGAAATTATTTTCAGAAATTGATGCTAACGGGAAGCGTCGAGGGTCGTTATTTGTAACAAATGATGGATTACAGACGCAAAAAATATTAGCAATGGTTACGTCATGGGATATGATTAAGTAACTATAGAAAGTGAAATAAGTGAGTTCAATGAACCTTAGGTGATTGATAGAATGTTTTACAAGATTAGATTTAGCAATTATGCTAAATCTTTTACTATAAAGGACAATAAGATGGGTTAACCGAAATTTAGTTTAGGATATCAAATTGATTAAAGCATTCGTTACATCGTTTCCAGAGTGCTCTTGAACTTGAGATTTTAGACGATTTATGGTATAATAAAACATCACAAATCGGGAGTATAACTCAATTAAACTAGGAGTTATTCCGTTTTTTTTTACGAAAGGCCATTTATTATGCAAGTTGATAAAATTAAAAGAATTGTTAAAGAAAGAACAAATTTATAAATTTGTGTTATTTTGAGTATTACTTTGTCAGATAAGTTAAAAGATCATTAATATGATTTTCATTATCAAATTCTATAGTTAAACTTTTACTAGAAGTCTTGATTTTATATCCAAGTGAAGAGAATATATCTTTAGCATTGCTAAAGTCATATGAAATAACTTTTACTTTTTCGAAAGATTCTGTTTTTTTACCCTTCATACTTTTTATCATTGCTTCGACTTCTCTAACACTTAATTTTTGACCAACAATGGAGTTTACTATTAACTGCTGTTGTTTTTCATCT
>CAJYBF010000290.1 GCA_913064935.1 uncultured Mollicutes bacterium | reverse complement strand
GCTCTAAGAGCAGAAGCAAAAATATCGTTTATGCACGTCGAGTTTCTATCTATCTTGCACGTTCACTCACTCAAAACACTATGCCTCAACTTGCCCAGTATTTTGGCATGAAAGACCACACTACCATCTCCCATACGATGAAAAAGATCAATGAATTACTTAAAAGTGATGAAAATTTCAAAGTAAAGATCGATGAATTAAACAATAAGATCTCTGCAGGTGATTCGCTGTAAAATAGCCATTAATTGAAGTATTATATTAAATGAGCAAAAAAAAAGATATAATTTCTTAGGTGAACAAATGTGAATAACTTTTTTAAAGCATTCACACTTGTAGTTATGCGCTGGTTAGGGTTTTGAAGCTGTTCTTCACTTATTCATCTCCCCTACTACTAACTACTATAATTTATATAAAATAAATAGGAAATTCAAATGAAGATTTCGATTGCTAAAACAATTTTAGAAAACATACTTATCCATTCTCAAGCTTTTCTAGAAAAAAAAGATACTTCACAGATTACTTCTCACATCTATTTAGAAACACATGCAGGCAAACTACTGATAAAAGCAACAGATTATGAAATCGGATTAAAAGTCGAAACGGATCAAGTCGAAACATTGGCACCCGGTTCTATAACTGCTAATGGAAAAAAACTTCTTGATATTATTCGTATTTTAAAAGATGAAAACATCATCTTAGAGACTATTGGTGAGATGCTGCATATTCAACAAAAGCAATCAAACTTTAAACTTCCTACTTTTAATGCTAATGAATTTCCTCAATTTCCTAATGAAGATTCTAAACCGAAGATCAATCTTGATTCTCAAAAACTTATATCTTCACTTAAAAAAATCACACCTGCAATCGATAACAATAATCCTAAGTTTGAACTTAACGGAGCATTAATAGATATATCAACTAACAAGATATCTATTGTATCTACTGATACAAGACGCTTAGCATTAGTAGAGATAGAAAACAATACAAATGATGAACTTTCACTTATCATTCCAAAAAAAGCAATCATAGAGATGCAAAAGCTTTTCTTTAATGCAATAGAGATCTATTATGACAATACACACCTAATCATCAAGTCAGATCAATATACTTTCTTTACAAAATTAATCAATGGAAAATTCCCAGATTTTACTCGTATCATCCCAAAAGAGACAGGATACAATCTCTCTTTACCCAAGTCGATGATGATCGATGCAATCAAACAGATCACGACCATCTCAAATGATCTCAAGATCACTTTTGAGAATGATCACATCACATTCGAAAGTCTAAGTGAAGACAATATAGAAGCAAAAACTCAAATAACTTTTAATACACCTTTTAATGAACAATTCGTTCTTGCTATTAATAGTAAATATATCTTAGATTTTTTATCACAGATCACTACAAATGAGTTTAATATCGGCTTGAATGAATCAAATCTTCCTTTTGTAGTCTCATCTGAAGATTTTAAGACTATTATTATGCCAATCGTCATCTAACTAGCCTTAACGGCTTAGTTATTAAATTAAGAATACCTTTCCCTCTTTTTTAAATATTCTCTTCTTTTATCTATCAATATGACCTTTTATCAGTAGTCAAAAGTATCACTCTAAAAATTTGTTCATCTTATGAGCCTCTTAAACGAAATATTTAGATAAAAAACGATAGAATAGAACTAATAACGTTCCCATGGTTTCAAAAACACTTGGCGGACAAACCTTTTTTAGGAAGTAAAATGGCAGAAGAAAATTACGGCGCGAGTAATATTAAAGTCCTAAAAGGACTCGAAGCAGTACGTAAACGTCCTGGTATGTATATCGGTGATACTGGCCAAAAAGGTCTTCATCACCTTATCTATGAAGTTGTAGACAACTCTATCGATGAAGCAATGGCCGGTTTCTGTGATACTATAAATGTAACACTAACAAAATCAGGAACAGCAATCGTCTCTGATAATGGCCGTGGTATCCCGACGGATATGCACGAGGGTGAAGGTATCTCTGCTGCAACAGTTGTTCTTACTGTACTTCACGCCGGCGGTAAGTTTGACAAAGATACCTATAAAGTATCTGGAGGACTTCATGGAGTGGGTGTTTCTTGTGTAAATGCATTATCTGCGAATTTGAAGGCAGAAATACATCGTGATGGAGAAGTATATATCCAGGAATATGAAAGAGGGAAACCATTAGAAGATGTCAGGAAAACGGGTGATACGAATATGAAAGGTACGATAATAACGTTCACACCTGATAATACAATATTTACGACCACTTCATTTAATTTTGAGATTCTATCTGTCCGGCTTCGTGAACTTGCTTTTCTGAATAAAGGAATACGTTTATCGATTACTGATTTGAGGAATTCGGATGAGAACGGAAATGAAAAC
>CAJYBF010000289.1 GCA_913064935.1 uncultured Mollicutes bacterium | reverse complement strand
ATTGCCAACAAGGTGATTGCTTCGGATATAAGAAAAGGACCACTTGAATCAGCACTAAGTAATATAAAAAGAGTTGGTCTTGAAAATCGTATCGATGTTGTCCTGAGTGATGGCATTGGACATTTAAACCAAAACGTCGATAGTTTAATCGTTTCTGGTATGGGTGGCAAATTAATCGCTGACATACTGAATAATAGAAACTTAGAAAAAGTGAATAGATTAATACTACAGGCTAATATGGCAAACAACATTTTAAGTAAGCAATTAAAAACATCTGGGTTCAAGATAATTCATGAGGAAATTATAGTCGATAAGAAAACCTACTATGAAATAATTGTTGCTGAACGTGGAGATATGAATATGACTGAGACTGAATTATTATTTGGTCCAATTAACTTAAAGAATAAAGATAAGAATTTTCATAAACATTACCATAACGAACTTGATAAATATGAAAAAGTATTATCTAACATTCCAGTTAAGGAAGATAATCATAAAAAAATAACCAAGTTAATTAACATAATCAAAAAAGAATTGTAATTATTTTCGGAATTATACAAAAAGAAAATCCCTTAACAGGGATTTCTTTTTCTTTATAAATAGTTATTAATTATCTTTCTTTAATAGCTTCAGTAGGGCATACTTCTTCGCAAGCACCACAATCTGTACATGTTGGTTCATCGATTACAAAGATGTCCCCTTCGGCAATACAATCTACTGGACATTCTGCTTGACAAGCACCACAAGCGATACAATCATCATTAATAAATCTTGGCATACTAGTACCTCCTTATATAATTTCTATCTTATTTTAACACAATCTTTTAATTTGTAAACAATAATTTTACATAATTTTCTAAAGGGATACTTTTTTGTTATCGTAGTCGATAAAAGCTTAATAGAATTCAGAAATAAAAACATTGATAATTCGCATTATACTTGATATTTTTACGTCTATGGTATAAAATAAATATGGTTAAGGAGTGATTAAGGATGAATGTTGCTATATGGCTATTTGCTATAATTATAGTTGTAACATTGTTAGTAGGTGCGGCTCTTGGATTTTACTTATCGCAAAGATATACAAAGAAATATCTAGCAGAGAATCCACCAATGACAGAAAAGATGGTAAGAACTATGTTTTCTCAAATGGGAAGAAAGCCTTCTGAAAAACAAGTTAGACAAGTTATGTCTAGCATGAATGTAAGTAAATAAAAAAAACCCAGATAGAGGAAACTCTAGGGGTTTTTAATTTTTCTTAAAATTCACTTTGTTTTCTGTTCCATTTAACAACCGTTTGTAGTTTGGAATATGTCTATATATGATAAAGATCACTAATAAAGAAGAAGCCAAGATTGAGATATGATAATTTGGTGAAAAGATCATAATTATTAATCCTGTTAATCCTAAAACAGTAGAACCTACAGAAACATACTTAGTGATTAATATAACTACTAATCCTACAATTAACGCACTTAATCCGATTAAAGGTGAGAATCACAATAAGGTACCTAAGGTTGTAGAAACAGCCTTACCGCCTCTAAAATTAGCATATATAAGGTAACAATGACCTACGGTCGCTGCAACTCCTAAATATAATGGTGAATAACTAAAATCGATTGTTCCTTTCGAAGCTAGGAATACAATAACTAATGCTTTAGTAATATCCAGTAATCCTGAGGGAAGACCGTATTTAATACCAAGTACCCTAACTGCATTTGTGCCACCTAAGTTTCCACTCCCGTGGTTCCTTATGTCGGTATTTGTAAATAATTTTCCTATTATAAGAGAGAATGGAATTGAGCCAATTAAGTATGCTATAATAATCCATAATATATCTATCAAATTAAACACCTCGTTTCACTAGTAATATTCTATCATAATAATAAATAAAGTAAATAGGAACTAAGGATGTGAAAAAAATGAGTAAGTATAATGCTGATTCAATTCAAATTTTAGAAGGTCTTGATGCAGTAAGAAAAAGACCTGGAATGTACGTAGGTAGTACTGACTCTAGAGGGCTTCACCATTTAGTTTGGGAGATTGTTGACAATGCAATTGACGAAGTGCTTGCAGGTTACGGTAATCTAATTACTGTTACTATTAAAGAAGATAATAGTGTTGTAGTTACAGATAATGGGAGAGGTGTTCCTGTCGATTTACACCAAAGTGGAAAAAGTGCAATTGAGATTATTTATACTAGACTTCATGCTGGTGCTAAATTTGGACAAGCCGGAGGATACAAAGTATCTGGTGGTTTGCACGGAGTTGGAGCGAGTGTAGTTAATGCTCTAAGTGAATTCGTTGATGTTACAGTTCGACGTAACAACAAAGTTTACAATATGAAATTCACAGATGGTGGAAGAAATACATCTCAACTTGAAGTA
>CAJYBF010000288.1 GCA_913064935.1 uncultured Mollicutes bacterium | reverse complement strand
AATATTTGAGATTGCTGAAGATTTAGAGTACAACACACCTAGAAGGAAAAAAATTGAAAAGAAGCAAGAATTGAATATTATCCTGGCATACTGGTATAAGGTTGTACAAGAAATTGATGATCCATACTATCTTTCAATTAGACAAGGAATTGAGAGGGCTTCAAATAAATACAATATTAATGTGATTAGAATCACAAAAACAGAAAATCGATATGAAACTGATATTCATACAAATATAGACGGAATTATTGCTGTTGGTAGATTTACTGAAGAGGAAACAATTAACTTTAAAAAAGTTTCAGATAACATCGTTTTTGTTGACTATTCACCGCAAAGTCAAAATTACGACAGTATCACAATTGATTTTGAAAAATCAATGTTGGAAATCATGGATTTCATTGTTGTTGAGAAGGGCTACAAAGAAATTGGTTACCTTGGTGGAAAAGAATTAGTTAAAAATAAAGATAGAATCAATGGGGATCCTAGAGAACTCATCTTCAAAGAGTATTTGAGCAATAAAAAACTATATAATCCTAAATATCTGTTTGTTGATCAATTTAGTTCTTCAAGTGGTTATGAAATGATTATGGCTGCAAATGAAAAATTGTCATTACCAAAAATTTTCTTTGCGGCAAGTGATTCTATTGCTATAGGGGCAATTAAGGCAATACATGAATTAGGAATCAAGATTCCTGAAGAGATTGCAATTGTTGGTTTCAATGATATTCCTACTGCTTTGTACACTTATCCACCTTTAACTACTCTGAGAATTCCAACAGAATTTATGGGAGAGAGAGCAGTTGAACTGCTTATGGAGAAAATATATGGTAGAGATATTAATATCAAATTAACGGTTGCCACTGAGCTAATAAGAAGAGGAACAACATAAGAGTTACATTTAGGCAGAATAATAAGAAAGAGCATCTCTTTTCTAAATAACAATCGATTATTTAGAACTAGGATGCTTTTTTTAGTAAAAAAGTAAAAAATTCACTAAATTCAAATTTCGACAAACTTCTTAAGCATATCCTTGATAAAGGCTCTGTTTAGACGCAGATACATAATTCCTGTAAAAATGATAAACTATTGACAAATTGGTGAAAATTTACTAAAATATGTATACAAACGTTTTCATAAACGAAAAAATGAAGGAGGATTACAATGAAAAAATTATTATTATTATTAGTTTTATTGACTATTACTGTCACGTTATCTGCATGTAGTGGAGATGATGATTTCAAAGATGGTAAAATTACAATTTGGGCTTGGGATCCAAACTTTAATATCGACATCATGAATAGAGCTAAAGAAATTTATGGTGATGATGTTGAGATTGAAGTTGTAGAGATGGCAAAAGCAGATATAGAAACAAAATTAAATGTTTCATTATCTACAGAAGGAGATTTACCAGATATCGTTTTAATCGAAGATTATATGGCACCTAAGTATTTAGCTTCTTATCCTGGTAAGTTTGCAGACTTAAGTGATTCAATTGATCATTCTAAGTTTATTCCTGGTAAAGTTCAAATTGGAACTTACGATGGTATGAAGTATAGTGTACCGTTTGATTCAGGTGTAAGTGGTATGTTTATTAGAAACGACTTAGTTTTGAACTCTGATATTGCTGCTGCAAATATTGCTGGTATTACAACTTTCAATCAATTTGTAGCTGCAGAAATCACATGGGATGACTTTATCGCTGTTGCTCAAGCATATACTGCTAGAACTGGTGACGCTTTCATGTCAAATAACTTTGCTGATGGTGGATTATTTAGAACGATCTTGAATTCAACACAAACTTGGTATACTGATAGCCAAGGTGAATTTGATTTTGTTGGAAATCCTGGAATCGAAGAAGCATCTAGAGTTTACAAGGCAATTTATACTGCTGCAGTAGATCATAATGGAACTTCAACTGAAATTTATAAAGCTGCAACTGATTGGGGTACTTGGGTTGATCCAATTGGAACAGGCGAAGCTGCTACAGTTACTACAGGTGTATGGATTAGTGGTACTGTAAAATCAACAGACGCAAATGCTGGAAATTGGACAGTTATGAAAACACCTCGTGCAAACATTTCTGGAGCTGTTAACTACTCTAACTTAGGTGGAAGTAGTTGGTATGTTTTAGCTGGTGGAGATGTTGAAGAATCTGTAGACTTCTTAAAAGCTATTTATCAAGAGAACCAAGATGGTTTTTATGATCAAATCCTAGTTAACAATGGTGCTATGGGATCTTTATTAAGTGCTAAAGCAAGTACAGAATATCAAAAAAATGATCCGTTCTTTGCGAATGAAAAAGTATGGAATGATTTCGCAACATGGGCTGCATCAATTCCTACTATCGATTATGGACAATATACATATGAAGCTGATGAAGCAATAATCAATGCT
>CAJYBF010000287.1 GCA_913064935.1 uncultured Mollicutes bacterium | reverse complement strand
AAAAGAAAGAATCGGACGTATTCTACAAATGCATGCAAATGACAGAGTAGAAATTCCTGAAGTATTCGCTGGTGATATTGCTGCAGCTGTAGGACTTAAGAATACTACAACTGGAGATACATTATGTGCTGAGAAATCAGAAATAATTTTGGAATCAATGGTATTCCCTGAGCCTGTAATCTCAGTTGCTATTGAACCTAATACTAAGCAAGACCAAGATAAAATGGGTATTGCTTTACAAAAACTTGCTGAAGAGGATCCAACATTTAGAACATATACTGATGACGAAACTGGACAAACCATCATTGCTGGTATGGGTGAATTACACTTAGATATCATCGTTGATAGAATGAAACGTGAATTCAAAGTTGAAGCTACAGTAGGAGCTCCTCAAGTTAGTTACAGAGAAACATTTACTGAAACTGCTGAAATAGAAGGTAAGTTTGTTAGACAATCTGGTGGACGTGGTCAATATGGACATGTTTGGATCAAATTTGAGCCAAATGAAGGTAAAGGTTTTGAATACGTTGACGCTATCGCTGGTGGTGTAGTTCCAAGAGAATATATTCCAGCAATTGGTAAAGGTTTAGAAAGCTCACTTGATAATGGTATTCTTGCAGGATATCCTATGATTGATATAAAAGCTACATTATTTGATGGTTCATACCATGACGTTGACTCTAATGAGATGGCGTTCAAGGTTGCAGCTGGAATGGCTCTTAAAAATGCAATCACCAAATGTAAACCAATCCTACTTGAACCAATGATGAAGGTTGAGGTTACAGCTCCAGATGATTATCTGGGAAGTGTAATCGGAGACATCACTTCAAGACGTGGACGCATAGAAGGACAAGAAGCTAGAGGGAATGCACAAGTAATTTCTTCACTTGTACCTCTAAGTGAAATGTTTGGATATGCTACATCATTAAGATCAAGTACGCAAGGACGCGGAAATTACGCGATGGAATTCAGCCACTACATGGAGTGTCCAAAATCTATTTCGGAAGAGATAATTAAAAGAAGAAACGGATAAAAATTATACTTGCAAATATGCAAGTAATAAGATAAAATAAGAAAAAAAGGAAAAATAGGAGGATTTTTAAAATGGCTAAACAAAAATTTGATAGAACCAAACCACATGTTAATGTCGGTACTATTGGTCACGTTGATCATGGGAAAACTACATTAACAGCTGCTATCACTTTATATTTATCAAAAATCACAGGTGCTGAAGTTAAAGCATACGATGAAATCGATGGTGCTCCAGAAGAAAGAGAAAGAGGAATCACTATCAATACTGCTCACGTTGAGTATGAAACTGAAGCTCGTCACTACGCTCATGTAGATTGCCCAGGACATGCCGATTATGTTAAGAACATGATCACAGGTGCTGCACAAATGGATGGTGGAATCTTAGTTGTTTCTGCTGCTGATGGACCAATGCCTCAAACTAGAGAGCATATCTTATTATCACGCCAAGTTGGTGTACCTAAGTTAGTTGTTTTCTTAAACAAAACTGACCAAGTAGATGATGATGAGTTACTAGAATTAGTAGAAATGGAAATTCGCGAGCTATTAACTGAGTACGATTTCCCTGGTGATGATATTCCAGTAATTATGGGATCTGCACTATTAGCATTAAACGGTGACGAAGCTCATCAAGCAAAATTAGGAGAATTAATGGATGCTGTAGATTCTTACATTCCTACTCCTGAAAGAGATATCGACAAACCTTTCATGTTACCTGTTGAGGATGTATTCAGTATTACTGGTCGTGGGACTGTTGCTACTGGACGTGTTGAACGTGGACGCATCTCTGTTGGAGATAAATGTGAAATTGTTGGTATCAGAGAAACTCAAACAACAATTATTACAGGTGTTGAAATGTTCCGTAAATTATTAGATTATGCTGATGCTGGTGAAAATGTTGGGTGTTTATTACGTGGAACTAAACGTGAAGATATCTAACGTGGTCAAGTTATCGTTAAACCAGGTTCAGTTACCCCACATAAAACATTCAAAACTCAAGTTTACATATTAAGTAAAGAAGAGGGTGGGCGTCACACTCCATTCTTCTCTAACTACAGACCTCAGTTCTATTTCAGAACTTGTGATGTTACTGGTGTAATTGAGTTACCTGCTGGTACAGAAATGGTTATGCCTGGTGATAATGTAGAAATGATTGTTAATCTAATCTCACCTATCGCTGTTGAGCAAGGTACTAAGTTCTCTATCCGTGAGGGTGGACGTACTGTTGGTGCTGGTAACGTTTCAGAAATTATTGAATAATAAATTTTAAAATTCACAAAAGTCCCATATATTATGGGACTTTTTTTGTTATAATAATAATAGGTCACTTTGTGATAGAGGTTATTATGGAAAAATTGTTAGTTGAA
>CAJYBF010000286.1 GCA_913064935.1 uncultured Mollicutes bacterium | reverse complement strand
AAGGAGCTTCTGGTGCTGCATAATTTAAAGTAAATGTAGCTTGATTCGTTCCGCAATTATTAGTAACAATCACTTGAACTGCATTCGAACCTTCAATTAATGTAGTCGCTTTAGATGCAATTGAAGTTCCAGCATTATAAAGCATGAACCCCTGACTAATTACGTTTACTAACAGTTCAACTGTTGTTCCTATTGCATGGTTATTGATTTGTGCATCAATAGTAACATTCGGGTTATTAACAGTAGAATAAGGAACGGGATGGATATAACCAACAGTTGGAGCTATACAAGGAACTTCATCCTTTTTATACGTCACGATAGCCATTTTATCGTCTGATCCATCATTATTCGTAACAGTGATATCAAATATGTTGTTTCCAACGATCAAATCAGCATGATAAATAATTTGGTTATTTGCCGTTAAGGTGTACTGAGCTTCAGGAACTAAATTACCATTGAATAATAATGAAATTTGAGATTTCGAGTTGATGTTCGTTGTATTGGCAGTCAAAATAAAATCCTCAACACTAACTAAATGTGGTGTATTCGGTGGATTTACATAAGACACAGTAGGTGGAGCAGGTACAGCAGGACGAGTGTAAATAATAATTCGCTCATCTGTGTCAGAACCGGCACTATTAATTCCAGTAATTTTAACCGTATTTGATCCAGGAACCATGTTTAATGGTAACTGCAGAATTTTTGTGGCAGTATTATAAGTGAAGCCAACAGTAGCATTGCCGTTTACCCAAACATTAATACTGCTTGCGTTCGTTACATTTAATACTGAAGCAACTAAAGTTATATTAGGAGTGTTGAATACTTGATTGTCCGAAATTGGATAAGTAATATTTACAATCGGAGGAGATTGAGGAACAACTTTTCTATAATTGATCGTAGTTGTTTCTTTGTCAAAACCTACATTGTTAGTTCCTGTAACTTCAATCACATTTGCTCCAACGTTTAAGTTGGTTCCAAAAGTCATCATCTTAGATGAAGGACTGTAAGCGAAGTTGTAAGATTGAATACCATTAATTTTTAAAGTAATGTCTGAAGCAGAATTAACGTGCTCAACTTTTACTTCAAGATTATAATGAGATTGATAAACCGTGATTGGACTTTGAGCTGGGTCATAGAAAGTAACTATTGGCGGCTTTGGTGCCTCTGGTTTGTTGTAGATTATAGTTGTTGTTTCATAATCCATCCCGGCAGTGTTTACTACTTTAACTTCTAAAACATTAGCGCCTTCAATCAAGTTGACATTAAAATTAACTTGTTTCGTATTCCCATTGTAACTAAAGTTAGTGGTGGAATTACCATTGATTTTAACTGTGATATCATTTTTTGTCGAAACATTTAAAACGCTAGCAGTTACATTCAGAGCAGACTGTGTTGTTGAGTAAGGATCTACCGAAGGTGAGATGAAATCAACTACCGGAGGCTGTATAGCAGCAGGGCGCTTATATATAATTGTGGACGATTTACTGTCAGATCCCGCAGGATTTGTTGCTGTCACTGTTATATTATTAGTCCCTTCTAATAAATTTAAGGTCGCATTTAATTTTTTCGTTGATGCATTATATGTAAAATTAGACATGTAAGCACCATTGAAATAAACCTTGATTTGAGATTTAGAATCAACGTTTAAAACTGTTGATGCAAAACTGAAAACATTAGAATTTGTAGTGTATGGCGAATAAGGTGGATTTGTAATTGTTACGATTGGCGGTTGTATTACCGGAATTTCTTGCTGATATATTATAATGGTTGATTCATAATCTTGACCAGCAGAATTTACACCTGTAATTTCAAAGATGTTTTGACCTGGGTGTAAAGCAACAGTACTTTGAAATTTATCTGTAGAAGCATTATAAGAAAAGTTATTATTGATATTTCCATCTTGCTTGAAAGTAATATTTGATTTCCCATCAACGTGATGAACATTAGCTTTTAATAGGAAGGTGTTTACCGTAGTCGTATAAGGACTAGATCCTGGATCATAAATATCCACAATTGGTTTTTGCTTAGGCGGGTTATTAACCGGCACTATATTATTAGGCTTGTCAAAATTGTTTGGGTCTGGAATTTCATCTGGTTTTACATAAGGAGTTGTATGCGTGCCACCAAGTAAATGAAATTTGATTCCGGCAGAAGAGTAATGGTAAATATCGTTTAATCCAGTGTTAACGCCAATATTGTTATTTGGCATAATGTCAAACATGTCATTAGTTCTAGTCCATGTCATTTTATGAGACAAACCAACAGAAAACCATGGAGCAACTTGATAAGAAATACCAGCTCCAAAACTTGCCATCCAGTCAACCTCTAAATTTGAATCTGTACCAGTAACATCTGTTTCATAATCACCGTCTTGCAAGTTTAATACTGATGATTGCGAAGTGCT
>CAJYBF010000285.1 GCA_913064935.1 uncultured Mollicutes bacterium | reverse complement strand
TTGTAGCTATACGTTAGAATACGGTTTTTGGAATGTGGTTTATTCGTTATGTCTATGCTATTCATGACTTTTGGGGTAGGTTTTTTTCCGTTTGAGGCAAAGTAATTATAAGCCGATGTTATTTCTTGTAGAGTCACTATACTTGTTCCAAGAGCTATAGTAGGGCTATCTAGAGCAGTTTCCTTGAAGTCGAAGTCCGCTAGACTTTCCCTGAAAACATCTACTCCTAAGAAAAGCAATGTTTTGACAGCGTATATATTATCTGAAGTCGCTAGTGCATAAGTCATAGTAATATCATTATTTGAATATAAATCACCATAATTATCCGGTGAATAGGATTTTGTGCCATCAATATAAAATGTTGTTTCCTCACTCTTAAATGTAGAGTATGATTTGAATCCGAGTTCAAGAGCGGTATAATACAAAAACGGCTTTATGGAAGAACCGGGTTGTCTAAGAGAATTAGTAGCTCTATTATATTCAGAAGTCTCATAATCCTTACCACCAATTATTGTTAGTACGTCGCCAGTATTTGGCTCAATAACAAAAATTGATGATTCAAGTTTCTGTGGCAGATTATTAACCAATATATTTGCTTTACGATAAAGATCACTATCAAGAGTTGTATAAACGTTTACTGTTGAGAATCTCTTAGGGTATGAGAATTGATTTAAAATGTTCATCACTTCTGACTGGAAAAAATTAATATTGCTTCTATGATTTTCATTTATATTTAAAACTATAGGTTTGCTGTTGATATAATCAGTGCTAGTAATTTTACCATCTTGAAATAATTCGTACATAATTAAATCTGTCCTAGTTATGTTGTTTTGGAAATTTTTGACTGGTGAATATATTTCTGGAGCATTTAGTATAGATATTAGACTAGCACTTTCTTCTATTGTCAAATGATTAGAAGGTTTGCTGAAGAAGTATATTGATGCATCCTCAATACCATAAACTCCATGTCCAAAATAGACGTTGTTCAGGAATCCTTCTAAAATTTCGTCTTTAGTATATTTATTTTCAATAAGTAATCCAATATAAACTTCTTTGAGTTTTCTAGAATAAGTTTGGGCATTTGATAGAAAGATATTTTTGACATACTGTTGCGTAATTGTTGATGCACCACCCTTGATTTCACTACTTAAGGTGTTTACTATTATTGTTTTGACGATTCTAGCAAAATCAAATCCAGTATGTGTATAGAATTTTTTATCCTCAATCGATATAAGAGACTTAATCACATTAGGTGATATATCATCAATCGATACCCAAGTAGATGGGTGGTCGTTGGTTGTAGATAAATAAACTTGGTTCGAATTATCATAAAAATTAACTCTTTTTAAGTCATGTATGTCATCTGGTAGTTGACTGAAAATATAAGTATAGCTACAAAACAATAGAAATACTGAAAAAAATATGAGTAATTTAAGCATTTTCTTAAAAGACATAGAATCACCAATAGTATTTTTAGTTTATATTGAGAAAAAATAATTAGCAAAATATGTAAAAATGCTGTATAATGTTTTGGTACTAAAAACTAAAGGAAAGAGGTGATTCTATGTCACTTACATGTGGGATAGTAGGATTACCAAATGTTGGGAAATCAACATTGTTTAATGCATTAACAAAAGCAGGAGTGCTAGCAGCGAATTATCCTTTCGCTACCATAGAACCAAACGTGGGTGTAGTGGAAGTTCCTGACGATAGATTAAATGTTTTAGAAAAAATGTTTGTTCCGAAAAAACTGATTCCTACTTTGTTTGAGTTTACTGATATTGCTGGATTAGTTAAAGGAGCATCAAAAGGCGAGGGACTTGGAAATCAATTTCTTTCACATATTAGAGAAGTTGATGCAATTGCACAAGTTGTCAGATGTTTTGAGGATTCAAACGTTACTCACGTTGATGGAGAAATTAATCCACTGAGAGATATCGAGACAATTAATCTTGAGCTTATACTTGCTGATATTGAAGTAATAGATAAGAGATTACCAAAGATTCAAAAGAAAGCAGCTTTACGCGTAGATAAAGAAATAGTTAGAGAATATGAGATTCTTGTAAAAGTAAAAGAAGCTCTAGAAAATGAACTTCCAGTTAGAAGCGTTGATTTGGACTTGAATCAATTAAAGATAATTAAACACTATAGTTTTCTAACCCTAAAACCAATGCTGTATGTAGCTAATGTTTCAGAGGATGAAATAGCTACTGGAAATGAATTGGTTTCGGAAATAGAAAAGTTTGCCAATAAGTACGGTGACAAAGTTATAATAATAAGTGCTCAAATAGAATCAGAATTAAGTGAACTTGAAGAAGACGAAAAACAAATGTTTCTTGAGGATCTAGGAATCGAAGAATCAGGGCTAGATAAATTAATTAGAGATTCTTATACTCTGCTTGGACTTA
>CAJYBF010000284.1 GCA_913064935.1 uncultured Mollicutes bacterium | reverse complement strand
GTGGAGGATGTATGCTTAGGAGTGAAAAAAGAGTACCTATTGTACTACTAGTTGTTCTCTTTTTGTATACATATCCATATTTCCTGCCTGCAGTTGATGAATTTCTCATGCCGATAAACTTGTATGTTCGCCCTGTGATATGGTTGTTTATTGTTTTTTACATCCGTACCTTTGGAAAAGTTACCTTCAAAGCAAAACAAAGGTATTTTAGCAACATTGTCTTATGGGTGTTTGTGTGCGGTTTTGTATATCTTATTATGATTTTTGTAGCTGGAGTTATAGATGGATTCGGTAATAATCCATATGATAATAGCTTTGTTGGCATTATAAAGAACATTATGATATATGGGTCAGTTATCTATTTTAAAGAAGTAGTAAGACACTACTTGATAAACTCCGTGTCGAAACAGAGAGTGGTTATATTTGCAGTCTTCATTGTGGTGACTTTTAGTTTAATTGATTTAAACTTGATGTACTTAATGAACTTGAGTATAGCTGAAGATATAATTTCATTCACTACATCAGAAATTGCAGTTGTAGTAGCTCAAAATATCTTCTTAACAAATATCTCATATCTCTCGGGATATGTACCCTGTATTATTTTTACTGCTTTACAGATACTTCCCTTCTGGTTGCTAGACATAGTTCCAAGTTTAACTTGGTTATCGTCATCAGTTGTAGGTTTAATTATTCCTATTGTAGGTTTAACGATTATAAATGACTTCTATAAAAAATTAAGTAAACAGATCAAAAAGGTTCGATACAAAAAGGGCACTTTGTATGGATGGATAGCTACTGGATTTGCTTCTGTCATCATTGTATGGTTTATTGTGGGAATATTCCCAATAGCTCCTACAATCATTTTGACAGGTAGTATGGAACCTATCATATATGCTGGAGACATTTGTCTTATTAGGAAAATTGACACAGATGATGTAGTGATAGGTGACATTATCCAATACTGGACAGGAGATTATTTTATAATTCATAGGATTATTGATAGTTATGAAGAAGAGGGAACTATCTATTTTATTACTAAAGGTGACAACAATGAATCGAAGGATTCGAAGCCTGTAATGTCTGAACAAATAAAAGGCGTCCATATTTATACATTCTCAAAAGTGGGAAAGCCAGCTTTGTTGCTTAAAACAAAAAAGGGTGATGTAAATCAAGAAATTATGGGATTACAAACAGAGGGTGAGGAGTGATTTTATGAGATTAAGTTCCAAATCAAGATTTAGAATAATCGTAATTTCTATGATGTTGATAATTTTATTTGTAACATTGATAATCATCAGAATAGTAAATCCAAGAGAAGTAAAAACAGAAAGAATAATTTATGATTACTCTCTAGATGCAAATCTAGATTATAAAGTTTATTTAAAGGAAAATGAAATTTTTGATGCTAACTACTTAGAGATGGGAGGGATGTATTTAACTCAACTTACTGACTTTCTGGAAATAACCTATGATTTTAGATTTCTTTCACAGGACACTGCAAATTTGTCTTATAGTTATGAAATATATCCCTATATAGAGTCTGTGAGCGGTGCTGGTGATAATAGAGACATCTTGTGGATTAAAGATTATCCTGATATTGCTTCTTCAAAAAAGACTACAGATGAGACTCGAGTGAATCAAAGTTACAGTTACATTGTTAGACTTGATGATTATCTTGCTTTTGTTAAAGAGATCCAAGACTTATACCAAGTTAGTTCAGAAGATACTCTTGTACTTAATCTACAGGGAAAAATTTATATAACCGTGGAGGATAACGTTATATCTAAGAATTTTGAACAAAAAATATACATTCCACTAACACAAAAACTGTACAAAATAACTAGTGGTGAGGATGTCAGCATTGAGGATAATCTCATTGAATTTGATATATCTTTTAATCGCATCAACTTGGTAGCCATAGTTGGGTTGGTATTATCTTTTACAATTCTGTTATTATCTATAAAGTTTATAACTCTAAAAGAACCTAAACTTGAAAGAGAAATAGTACTAGATAAAATATACAAGGAACATGCTAGTCGATTAGTAAAGCTTATAAACTTAACTAATGATCAAATACAACCAATTCTAATTGAAAAGTTCAAAGATTTATTAATAATTGCTGATGAGATTGTACAACCAATATTCTATTACGAAATGGACACCAATAATGTAAAAGTAGTAGATTTTATGATATTTGACTCGAAGAGATGTTACAAATTTACATTATAGAAAAAGAAGCCTATGTATTACGGCTTCTTATTTTTTGTGTTTATCGTTTTTATCCGCTCGTAGTGTTGAACTGTTCGTATTCAAGCAAAATATCAAATTGTACAGTTTTGCCCTGTGTTGAGTTTCCTGAACTAGGTAGCATATAAATTTGTAATTCGAAATCTTCGCAATCATTTACTT
>CAJYBF010000283.1 GCA_913064935.1 uncultured Mollicutes bacterium | reverse complement strand
CGCTTTGAAGAAAATTGATTCAAACCCTGATGGTATATAATGGAAAATGAAAAAATAAATTAAGAAAATCAATGGTGAAAATTAATGGGGGCAGACTCAGATATTTGGGGTCAGAGTAAAAACTAAAATAGTGTTAGAGTGACTTTCGAATGATTTTTACTCTGGCCCTAAATATAACCCTAAAAAATCAATAGGGTCAGACTCGATTGATTTGAGTTGTAAGCTAAACAGGAAGATATGTGAATAATAAAATAGCTATTTATTATTCAAACCTGTCAAAAGAATTATCTATAAATTCTTTAATTCAAATATTTAAAAATAAAGATGTAACTCGCATCTACTATAAATTGTTATCACCCAATGATAATAGTAAAAACCAGCCTTACCTGGCAGGGCACCTAACAGATCTCGGATTTATGCCAACTGGTGAAGTAACTGAATCTAATCAACTTCAAATAAAACTAGTAATCCTAAAAGACAAATAAAATATACCGTCGATCTTGATTACTCATGGTTATCTCCTGAAGGCGAAGTTTATCCTGCACCAAATTCAAAGTTAATATATTACCCCCAGTATCCTGAAGTTAGGCTGTCGGGTTTTGTTGCTGGTTGTCAATTTGATATGAACGGCTGGATGGATCCACTAAAAAAAGGTAGATCAGAAGGTCGTGTTCTTTTTTTTGGAATAACTAAATCAGAAAAAATACTTACCTATCTTGCAATACCTGATTCGCGAATCGCAAAAGAAATTAATGATTATCCTTCTGTTGAAATTACAGGTGTTATTAATCAGTTGAATAAGAAAGGCCAGTTAGAAAAAACATCATCAAAAGATATTCATCTACAGGAGCTTAGAAAAATAAATCAACTAAACAGGATTAAAAGTAAAAGATACAAATATTTTCTATGTTTGTAAATTTATATTAATAACAATAGTCTTAGAGTCAACTGTGCTATTGTTATTGAAAACCAAGGATAAATATCTCTATTTATCTTTGGCACTTATAAACATTCCTTCTAACTTGATGGCTAATTTAATACAATCATTAACTATACAGGTTGTTGGGGTATCCAACAGTAACAATGTAGGATTCTATATAGTTATATTAGTTATTGAGGCGTTAGTCGTAATTTTAGAATACAAAGTTTTAAGTTGGATATTCTCATCAAGATATTCAAGAAGAAGGATATTTTTAATATCGCTTTTTGTTAACGTTTTTTCGTTTTTGGTTGGGGTTGTATTGCTTGGTGTGTAATTTAAATAGAAAGAGTTTTGTTGTAAGTAAGCATAGTAATCTAAAAAACTGAGAGAGGGTGATTTCTATCAATAAGGGCATAGATCTTTTACTACGAGTTGTGATTGCAGCACTGTTAATAGGAGGAGGGCTAAATTTCTATAACCCTGAGACTTTTGGAACTGAGGATAGATTAAAGATTCGTCATGAGGATTTTGATGACGAAGCCAATTTCGATGTAACGTACTATAATGGACTTTCAAGAGTAGTTCGTAGGGAGTTTATTGAAAGTGAATTACTATTTGATATTGATTATAAAGATTACCGTGTACTTGTTTACTCTGGACAATACGGTTTTGATGATGCCGAAACAAGAATGAGTTATCCAACTGAAGGGGTAACATCACTTGGTGTTTCCATATTACAAAGCGACGGAGTGATTTGTAAGGAAGTATATGATACTTTGCCTTCAGTACTAGATATTTTTTATGAGATAACCGATAAATTGGTTATCACAGTTCTAAGTGAAGATGAGGATCAAACAGTTGTGATGACAATTCCAATAACAGTTAAAGAGTTTGGTGTTTACGATGATTCAAAAGAGTATGACAGTACTGAGGAATACTTATATTCTATTAAGGAAGTACCAGGAAGAATTTTTTTGATTCCTTATGGAGTAGAATATAGTACCGAAAGTACATACTAAAGTATTTATAAACATTGTGAATAAGTGAACTATTATAAGAATGTTCAGCTAAAAACGGTTTAACAAGGAGGAGTAATGAAAGATATCGGTAGGATTGTACAAAGGCACTTTGATGTCAATAGAGTTTTGTATACTGTGTACTCTATAACTACGATACTTTTTTTGTTAGTTATCTATCTATTTTTTCACAAAGATCTTGCATCTTCCAATGATGTGGTTGTTGTGCTTGATATAGGATTTATCGCATTTTACCAATTGCTAACTTTGCCAATATTAGCTTTCATAGTTGTTAGGAAAAATGTTTTGCAAGAGTTAAAGAATACATTAGTGAAGAGAAGACTAGTTGTTGCGGTGAGTCTTTTGATACCTATAGTAATGGTTATAGTATTTACATTATTTTATTATGTAGTTAACTACAATAGTTCTAGAATTATGTCTGTAGGTATGGATTCAATAGTTGGTTATTGTGTCTTTTT
>CAJYBF010000282.1 GCA_913064935.1 uncultured Mollicutes bacterium | reverse complement strand
TACTTCGGGAAGTAAAGATGCTTCATTCACTAGAGCAGACAGTCCAGTTTTAATTCCTGGTGCTATTACTACACCTTTGATTATTTTTTTCTCCACTAAAGTTAGTGTAGTAGCTGTCCCCAAATCAATAATTAAAGAGTTATCGCCATATCTTAGTGAGCCAACTGCAGCAACGATCAAATCAGTCCCAACTTCTTTTGGATTATCAGTTTTGATGTTAATACCAGTTTTAACCCCGGGTCCAATAATTATGGGAGTGATAGAAAGATGCTCTTTGCAATAACGATCAAGATTTTCAGTTACTACAGGTGATACTGAGGAAATAATAATTCCTTCGTATGAGTATTCTTTTAACTTGTTATCTAATAGCATACTGTACTCATCCGCAGTAAAATCTTTTCTTGTATTAATTCTGAATGAATCCTTGATTTTTTTATTATAATTAGCAAAAACTATATTTGTGTTTCCAACATCTATTAGTAGAATCATTTTAGTCTCCCAACTGACACTTGAAGAGCTTTAGCTATTGGCACACCAATTACTGTTGCGAATATAGCTTCAAACAAGCCATTTGAGATTACTATCCCATATACGAATTTAATTGGCGCTGTCTCAGTTAAAATCCACTCTGAAATAATATCCTTTGTTCCCAAAATGTCGATATACCATCCTGTTTTTGCAGTATAGTACATTGCTGCTAAAACTAACACCGAATGTATTATAGTTGCTATGAAGAAATACAGTGCCAAACTTAGTAATTTCGTTTTTTCAAGTCTCTTTGTTATGTTCGTTAGTTTTAGGAGATCAATTAAGATCAATCCTAAAATCAGTCTTGGTAGTACTGATACTAATGGACTAGTGAATAACGGATCCAGAAACATCGATGATCTTGTAAGTGCTACTGCCAAAGATGAAAGTCCAAATGCCAGCCCCAAGTATATTGTCATTTTCCTGCTTCCAAATACTCCTGCTATCAACACAGGAATGTGAATAATCGTGATGCTTACTGGAAAGAATGGTAATTGAATGTACCCAAGACTAGGCACAGCTGCTAAAAGTATTACTAATCCAAGCAATACACTTGTTAGCGTAAGTTCATACGTTCTTCTATTCATATTTTCTCCTTAATTTTAGGCTTGTAAACAAGTCCCATATTATAGATCAACCTCATTATATACTATTTATTAGATTAAACAATATAAAGATATTAACTCAGTAATCAGTTTTTTTATTTTGACTTCCAAAGAGTGCACATGTTTGCCTTTTTGTTTATTGTTAATGCAGTAGTAGTAAAATAGAATGTATGTAGGAGGTATTATATGAAAACTGCAATATTAACAGACTCAACATGTAATTTACCAAAAGAATATATAGATGGAAATGAAAATTTATTTGTTTTACCTTTAAATATTTCTGTAGATGGAGAATTATTTATGGACCAAATAGAAATATCTTCAAGTGAAGTATACTCAAAAATTGATGATCATGATATTAAAACTAGTTTATCTAGCTTTGGTGTTATTGGGAATATTATTGAAGAGATTAAGGGTAAGGGATATGAGAACCTATTTATAATTAATTTATCTTCTAATTTAAGTGGTACTCATAACGTTTTTAGATTAGTAGCGAACGAAGTTGAAGGGATTGAGATAAAACTTTATGATTCTTTTACTTTAGGAATGGGACTTGGGTATTTAGTTATAGATGCCATTAAAATGTTTAAAAAAGATAACAGCATGGATGAAGTGATTACTAAGTTAAATGACATTAGATTTAACAAAATGATTACTACATTTACTGTAGAAACTCTTAAATATTTAAGAGCTGGCGGCCGTATTGGTAAAGTAGAAGGTACAATCGCAGATATTTTAAGAATTAAGCCTATAGTATGTGTAGGTGATGATGGCATCTATTTTACTCTTGTTAAAGCAAGAGGGAATAATAAAGCATTAACTAAACTTATCGATGTTTTATTAAACAAATTCCATAGTAGAAAAATAAAGGTAACTGTTCAATATGGTATAAATGAGGAAAAAGCCTTAAAGTTTTTAGAAAGAATCAAACTAGAGCTAAATGTCAATGAGAGTGATGTAATTCAAGTTACTCCAGTGCTTGGTGTACATACAGGACCAGGATTTATAGGCGTTGCCGCTTATGAGATAGATTAGTATGAAGATACCTTTAGAAAAATTATTTCCATATAAGTTAGAAGAAGACATTGCTAATTCTATTAGTCATGGTGTAGGTGCAATATTAGCATTTGTTGCTTTAATTCAACTCGTGTACATCGCGAGTACTAAAGGAACTATCTCAGATGTAGTTGCATATTCTTTTTATGGATTTACATTAATAATGATGTTTTCTTTAAGCTCCATTTATCATGGGTTAACCCACCATACTGCTAGAAGTGTCTTTAAAAGAT
>CAJYBF010000281.1 GCA_913064935.1 uncultured Mollicutes bacterium | reverse complement strand
CTATGTAGGGTTTGAATCTGAGTTGATTAAAAAATCAGACTCTATTACTGAAGAGGGATTATTGACGATAATAGATGAATTAAATAATGATGAATCTGTTAATGGAATATTGGTGCAATTACCTTTACCTAAACACATTGATGTTGATAAAGTAATTGATCGTATTTCTCTTGCGAAAGATGTTGATGGATTCCATCCAGAAAATGTTGGTAACTTACACGTCGGTAGACCAGCTTTATTACCATGTACCCCAAAAGGAATTATCACGATGAATAAATCTGCGGGACTTAACACTCGTGGGATGAATGCGGTACTCGTTGGTAGAAGCAACTGAGTAGGCAAACCTGCTGCAATGTTACTTATGAACGAAAATGCAACAGTTACAATTACTCATAGTCGTACTAAAGATTTACCTAGTCATACAAGAAATGCAGACATCTTAGTAGCAGCAATAGGAAGAGCTAAGTTTATCACAGCTGATATGGTTAAACCAGGAGCTATTGTTATTGATGTTGGAGTAAACAAAGTAGATGGTAAACTGTGTGGAGATGTAGATTACGAACCTATTAAGGAAATTGCCGGATTTATCACACCTGTACCAGGTGGAGTTGGTCCAATGACAATAACTAGTTTATTAGAAAACACTTTAGAGGCATTTAAAAATCAAAAAGCATAATAAAATCCACCTATAAGAGGTGGATTTTTTTTACTCTATGCCCAATTTCCGTTTATGAAGATTGGTGTTACATTACCTTCAGCATCATAGCCGTTGATAGTTAAATCTTTTGAACCTACCATGAAGTCCACGTGAGCTAAACTTACATTTGCTCCTGCTTCAATTAATTGTTCATCATTCATAGATACTCCACCTTCAAGTGTATATGGATAAGCTTTTCCTAATGCGAAATGACAAGATGCATTTTCGTCATAAAGAGTGTTATAGAAAATTGTATTTAGATTAGAAATTGGTGAATCAACAGGAACTAAAGCAACTTCACCTAAATGTAGAATTCCTTCATCCATCTCTAATAGTTTAGCTAAAACTTCTTTACCTACTTTTGCATCGTAGTCTACAATCTTACCATCCTTGAATACGAATGAGAAATCCTCAATTAAACTTCCTCTTAGGTTAAGTGGCATTGTCGAACTTAATGTTCCATTAACACCATTTCTTGTGTTTAAAGTAAATACTTCTTCAGTTGGGATATTTGGTATAAATTCAAAACCATCAGTTGCTTCTTTCGGACCAGCTACCCAAATATGTCCCTTAGGTAATTCCACAGTCAAATCAGTACCAGGACCTTTATAGTGAAGCTTAGTGAATTTCTTATCATTAAGAAATGTTTTTTTAACTTTTAACTCATCTACATGTTTTTCCCAAGCTTGGATCGGATCCTCTTGGTCAACTCTTGTACAAGCGAATATGTACTCCCAAAGTTTATCCATTGCATCATCATCAGATAATTCTGGGAAAACAGTTTTAGCCCAAGGAAGGCAAGGTATTGCTCCAAGTCCCCATCTAACTTTTCCAGACATAAGTTCTGAACTGAAAGGTTTCAAGCTTATTGCAAAATGTTTCCCAACTTTAGCTATAAGATTGGGGTTTATTCCAGCTAATAATTTAGGGTCACTTGACATAATACTAAGCATTGCAGCTCCTCTATCTAGCAACTCTCTTTGTTTTTTTAAAAAATAGTCAGGTATATCAAGTAATACTTCTTCACTAGCGTGCTCGTAAGAAATTCTTGTTAGTTTTCCGTGACTCCAATCAATGTGGATTTTTCCACATTTGATGTCTCTATAAGCGATTGTTACAATTTCCTCTACTAATTCTTTGGCATCAACTGGAGCGCGAAGAACAAGATCTTGACCTTCTTGCAAGTTAATTCCTTTTCTAAGTAATAGTTCTGCATATTTTGTTAAATTTTTTCTTAAGTCCATCTTTCTCACCTCTATTTAATTTGTTAGATACTTAATTAGAAATTCACATGAATTTTCCATAATGTCAGTATCGATACATTCTTCTAATGTATGGGCTTTATCCATACCTGTTGATACAATCAATGAATCAATTCCGTGACTTGAGTAAATATTAGCATCACTTCCTCCACCAGTCGAAGTAAGATTAATGTTCAAGTCCATTGATTCAAAAATACTTGTTACCTCTTTAACAAAATCAGAATCTAAGTCGGTGTTAGATGAATCTAATGAATTTTCAACATTAATTTCAACCTTAGCACCGTAATGATTTGCTGCCTCTTTAATATCATAACGTGTTCAAGAAAGGTATTAACCATTCTTTTGTTATTAATTAATACCTCCGTATACTTTATTATATGAACTTATTTATTAACAATGTTAATTAATAACTTGATTATATTAATATTTTACCTATTTGTCAAGCAAAATAAAACTAACTTGTAAAT
>CAJYBF010000280.1 GCA_913064935.1 uncultured Mollicutes bacterium | reverse complement strand
AACAATATATTGAGGTCAGACTTACGTTCAATAATAAATAGCCTAGATAATTATGAGGTTATTGCTGAAGCAGACAATGGAAAAGATGCTCTAAAAATTACTGTAGAGCTAAAACCTGATTTATTACTCACAGATCTTTCAATGCCTAAAACAAATGGCACAGAATGTATTAGGCAATTAAAAAAGAGGTTGCCTGAAGTTAAAATTTTAGTACTGACAATGCATTCAACTGAAGAACATGTACATGCCGCTCTCGAAGCTGGAGCAGATGGTTATATTTTAAAGGATGATTGTGATGATGAACTCATAAATGCAATTCAAAGTATAATTGACGGAAAAATGTACTTAAGTCCAAGTATATGTAACTACGTGATAAATGGTTATTTGAACACGTTAAAAACAGAAAAACCCTTAGCATCGTGGGAGTTACTTACTCATAGGGAACGAGAAGTTATAAAACTAATCGCAGAAGGATACAAGAGTAAAGAGATAGCAGAGTATCTAACAATTAGTACGAAGACCGTAGAAAAACATCGTTCTAATCTTATGAAGAAATTAGATCTACACAGCATAAGTAGTATTACAAACTATGCAATTCAAAATGGTCTTACTCATAAAGAATAAATGTCGCTCCAGAATACCTGGACAACTGTTCCAGAAAATGAGTTTGAGTTCACTGTAAATTTAGCTTCCGTTCTTAAAGCTCTATCTTCCATATTTTGCAAACCTAAACCAGACTTTATATTCTGTTTAGCTTTTACAAGATCAAAACCACATCCATCATCAGAAATACTTAAAAGCAGTCCATTATCCGATAATGTCAGTTGTAATAATATATTACTGGCACCAGCATGTTTTGCAATATTATGCAGCGTTTCCTGAATTATTCTGTATATTGTATTTGTAATAATATCTGAAATTATTGACTCTTGAACATCAAGCTGCAAATCTATGTTTAATTTTGTATATACTTTATTGTATTCACTAGAAAACCATCTTATTGACATCAATAAACCAAGATCATCAAGAACCGATGGTCGCAAATCAACACATACACGCTTTAAATCACCTAATGCACTTTTAATATTAACAAGCACATCTTTTAAAACGAAATCATTCTTTCGTTGTTGAGAGGTTTTTTTTGACTCTCTAATAATAGACTCAACTTGAAATTTTAAAGCAGAAAGAGCCTGCCCAACACCATCATGTAACTCACTTGAAACGCGTTTTCGTTCTAATTCATTAGAATTTATAAGCTGTTCCGAAAGCTCATGTATCTGTTTATCCGCTTCTGCAATACGCTCATTATGATTTTTGTAATCTAATGAATCATTTAACCTTCTGTCAAATACATATTTATTTGTCTGCAGAGGTTTTTTATCTGTGATATCACATATGAGAAGAACTGCAGAGCAATTATCACCATGGTATATACTGTCAATATTTCTATTTGGAAAAAATGAAAAACGATACTTTTTATTCGTACTCCCGTGTTCTAATTCCCATTCAACATTTTCTTGCATATTAATCTGACACCAATCATTTTCAGTGTTTTTATCAACAATAGGTTTGATTAAATTTAATATATGGACACCCTTAACTTTATCGACATCTTCCCATCCCCATAACTCTATTGTTCTGTTAGTGCGTATAACATGTAAATTATGATCAAGAATAATAACAGCCATAGGTTCCAGAGAATCAACACACGCTTCCCATTCATTTTTTGCAGATAATATGCAATCAAGTTCAGGTGTTAAGTTTTCACTACTCTGATTTTTATTACTTGATAAATGATTGATAATATCATTAGAGAATTGGTTAAACCGATATCCGTCAAGCTGAGTTGCCAGTTCATTATCTGACAATAGCAAATCTACATCTTCCATGTTGTACTTACCCCATATAAAAAACAACAACTTAAATTTTCTAATCACATATTACATGTATAAAGCTATTTATCATCACTTAAATATATACGAGTTCATCTCAAAAGCAATGCAGTACTATATAAATACAGTATACCCTACCCCAATAATACAGTATTACCTATAGTAATCTTCTTACTACTTAGGATGGTTAAATCGTTCTAATACAATAATATATATTACTCACTTAATATTACATTTGAGTATATACATATGAATCATCAAAAATCACACTCACATAAGTACTTACTTATATGCTTATTGTGTAGTATCTCCCTCGTCACCTATGCTGAGACTAATAATCACATTGATCATAGTCATCATATGGAAATGATGAAAAATAAAGATAAGGTATTTAAGATTACTCATGAAACATATGAGTTACCTGATACGGCACTTACTACTTCAAGCGGTACAAACTCCAGATTAATCAAAGAACTCGATACGGATAAACCTGTCATTCTAAATTTTATTTTTACTACTTGTACTGCTATTTGTCCT
>CAJYBF010000279.1 GCA_913064935.1 uncultured Mollicutes bacterium | reverse complement strand
TATACACCTCCCAGGTACCCCCCATGGCTCCTATACCCCCATTAACTAAGTTTATGAAGAAACGTGCCTAGGATTATTCCTACAAAGACATACCTATTTAGGGATATATTAGGGGAAATCCATATCTCCTTTGGGATATACGAAAGAATATTCCTACATAACGCCATGAATCTTATAGGGATATTAGCCTATTCTATGTCTGTAAGTATATTCCTACAGCTATCAGCCCTATTAATAGCCCTATAAGCTCCTGTAATTCCTTGTAATGGACGTATAAGTTTAAGTGATACCAGTATAAGGATAGCCTATGAGAAGAGCTTAGAACGACATATATAGAGTAGCAAGAAGTGTGCCAATTAAGTGAGGTTATGCCCCTATTAGCTTATTCTTGTCTAAATAAGATTGAGTCATAGAATGAGCTTATGGGAAAGGGTGTTTTCTATAAGTATTATTAATGTAAACTATAACTTCTTTATCGTTCTCAATTTCCACTTGATATTCACAATACTCACACTTATTGTTAACTAAATCTGCACCACAGTTTTTACACTTCATATTTTACCCTCTGATATCATATTTTAGTATATATTATATATAAAGTTCAATAAAAGTTTATGATAGTTTATCTATTTCTTTTAACATATTCTTAAACTTATCATTTAGTTCCTCTATGATCGATTCTTAATTAGATTTAATGATATTTAAAGTTTGGTAAATCACTTGATTTTCATATATTTGGAAATTGCACCAATTGGCTCTGGTTTTTCATAAAACACAGTCAAATCGTTGATCTTCAAAATCTTAAATTTAGCTGAATTATTTGTAAGTTCTATTTCATGTTGAGTTGCGTCAGCATTAGATATATAAGCTTCTTATAATTTGTATTCCACACCTTCTACAGTAATTTTGGCCGGAACTTTCTTAGGAACTTTTTTAACTTTGACTGGTTCTGGGCATGCTTCTTCATATTCTATTTTTTCATAGAATTCATCGTTCTCCTTTATTTCAGCAGGGGTTTTCTCCGCTCCCTTAGTAGAGAACTTAAAGATTTTAGATAATTCTTTGTTCATTCTGCCTGTTTTTATATAATCCCATGATAATCCGTATGCATCAAGTATGGTAACTGTGGGTTTATACATTGCTCTTTCCCACGTCCATTTTTTATCAATTTCATATCCATCAGGAAGGTCTTCGTCAAAGTCAAGAACTATAACATCATGTGCTGGGTATTTATAAGGCGATTGAGAAAGTTTATAAAAGGAACCTACATACCCAACCTGAATATCTCGTTTTAAATATTCTTTTGCATTTTTCATACCGTTAATTTGCTGAAGATTACCATATTCTTTGATTTCTTTATGTAACGGGGCTCTAATTGAAAGGTCTTGATTCGGTATTTTACCCTCATCGAAATTATTCTTTATGTTAAGTAAATACTCTCTTACTTCTTCTTTAGTGGCACCTTTAAGGATCAATTCGAAAATTAAATGTTGCTGAACATCTTTCGTTAATTTGGTGCTATCAGCCTTAACCATTTGGAAGCCTTTAACAACTTCTTTTTCTCCTACATGTTTACCTACTTCATTAAACTTGTAAATGATCCCAGCATATCTCTTTTTTGCACCTTCCCCGGATTTTGCCGGAACCTGGAAAAGTGTTTTAAATATCTTATCTTCTTCAATTTCAACATCATGCTCAGTGACATTAAACAGGTCTTTCATTAACCTATTAATTTCATCGTTAACGCCTTTTGTCATTATACCTGCGATTTCTTTAAGCTCTTCTGGAGAATAATCCCCGAGAACTTTAATGAATAAACTATCAGTATCACCGTATATAACTTGAATTTTTATTTCCTTATCCTTAAATATGACACTTGTATTTTCCACATACAATTTACATGAAGTTGATAACTTTTGACCAGTTGAAGTGATCGCATCTCCCATTTCAGCGTCAGCGAGTCTAAATCTCTCGTATCCCATAACTCCATAGAAAGCGTTCATCAACACTTTAATTGCGTATTGCTTTAAATCATACTGTTTTATGAGAGATTTTGTCAGCGCAGTTGCTTCACTTAACGTTCTTTCTTCTTCAAGAGCCTTTGATTCTGCTTCAGCTTTTAATTTCTTATAAACTTTACGCTTAACTTTGAGCTTTTTTAGAATCCTGGGTATAACTCCAATAGTCTTAGAATTGAACCTAATGCCATTTGCAGCCACAACATCACCATTAGGGTCTTTGGTATCAGGTGATATGTTTAAGGCTATTATAATGGAAGGATACATACCTGCGAAATCAAGTACTACTACATTACTATGTAAACCTGGGGTAGATTGATAAACAATCCCACCACGCATCTGACTACCACCAGTAATTATACTTTTCTCCCTACGTGTTGGAAGTATCATCTCACCGGATACTTCTTTAAGTAAAAG
>CAJYBF010000278.1 GCA_913064935.1 uncultured Mollicutes bacterium | reverse complement strand
CCCCGATTGTCGAATTTCCTTGCGAAGCTCCTGCTTTTCCCTGATTCGTATTTGTTTTTTCTGGAAAGATTTTGCGAAACGAAGCGATTTATGGCGGTGTCCCATAGAAATTTCCCTTCTATAATGGCTGGTTATTCTTTAAAACTAAATTGCAGAGATATTTAATTCCTTATGACACTTAAAAATTGATAAAATGCTGGTCACGCGAATAAAAAGCACTTTTTACTTTGTTTTCATTTCTATATGCTTAAATTTTGTTTATTGCGATACAAAATCTTTTCAATAAGTGTTTTATTTTATTGTTTAGATTAAGTATGTGGTTTGATGATTGAGTATTTTTATGGATGATTATGATGATGATGTTGAATGGGTTGGACCATTTGAAAGTAAATCTAATAGAAGACTATTATTAACCTTAAGATAAGATTATGAAGTACCCTTATTGTGTAGTAGACGGAGTTAAATATAAACTAGAAATGGTTAATGATGTTCTTAGATTTCCAAATACTAAAGAAGCTTGTGGTGATTTGAATCAACTGGTTATGGATTACTATAATGGTAGGATATCATTAAGTTATATATGGAATGAATATAGTCAAACTGGTTCCTCTTATTCTATGGTTGAGGGTATATTTTCTCCTTATGGAATTAATAATCATACAGTAACACAAGGTAATGGTAAGTGTAAGGATATGGTCCTATTTTCTGGTGACCAAGAGGTTGATGACTCCTACAATTATAGTGATGATGAAAAAATTATTGCTAATGTTCAACTAGAAATTGCTACGTTATACGAAGATAGTGTGGATGATAAAGATAAGTTAATCGGTGTTTTAACTGATTGTATTAATAAACTAAAAACAATTTGATTATGAGTTACGAATTAAAAGATACTATCCTTTACATAGACAACGTTGAGTTGGGTTATGGTGAGGGGTCAGATTATAAATGCGTCCTTAAGGACATTAACCTTATCGAAAAGGATGTTGTTAGAGAAGGTCACACAACTGGTCAAGTAATTGCGGTTGTTGGTCGTTCTGGAAGAGGTAAATCAACTCTATTCAAATCACTAACTGGACTAGTTAAACCTAAGTCTGGAAAGGTATTGATTACTGAGTTGGATACTGCGGATGGAAGTGATGCTAAAGAAGTATCAGAAGGTGATGTTGGTTTCGTAGACCAGAAGTATACACTATTCAGACATAAGACTGTTGAACAAATCTTTAAGTACGCTCTTAGAAACTCTAAGATGACTAAAGAAGAGAGAGTTGCAACCATTGACCGTTACATTGGTGAATGGGGACTTGAACCACATAGAAAGAAGTATAAGAACGAATTGTCTGGTGGTCAGAAGCAACGTACAGCAATCATTGAACAAATCCTATCTTCTGGACATTTCATGGTCTTAGATGAGCCGTTTAGTGGCCTTGATGTTGGTAATATCAGAGACGTTAAGAAGGCATTCGAATTAATCAAGAATGACCACGAATTAAACACAATCATCTATTCAACACACGAGTTAAGACTTGCAGCTGAATTAGCTGATAGTATCTATGTTGTAGGATTCCCTACGATAGATGGTGTGAAACAAGAATATGCAACAATCGTGAAGCACTTCGACCTTAAAGAAATGGGTCTTGCATGGCAACCATGGGGTCAAAAGCATGTTGACTTAGTTACAGCCATCGATAAAGCAATGATGGATTCATAAAAGTTAATATTTAAGCCAACCAATATTAATTAAATTACGTCTATATTTATAATAAAGGATTTTAATGGAAATGAACGATAACATGGATAGTGATGAAGCAAGTAAACAGGAAAAAAATAGCGACCCTATCACTGATGGCAGCGATGTTCTTCCTCCCTCTGGGGTACGATATAGCATTTTACATGCTCCAAAAGATAGTAGATTCTTACGTTCTTACCACTTTATTTTTCTACCTTGTATCAGCGGTATTCTTTGGACTGTATATTTACTTGTCGGGAATTAAACTAAAATCATTCTTTACTAACATATTTAACAATTTTATAACGAAGATTCGTAAACTAATTGGTAAATAGGGGATTTGGAACGCCTCTTGATAGTATTTATATAAAGAGTTATGGAATTCAATATAAACAAATATGATAATGTTAAGTTCGATAAAAAGGATTTAACACATAAACGAATCAAAGCGTTATTGCTATTGTTTGAGTATTATGAGGTCCATAAAAAAAATATTACATTAGAAGAACAAATCCCAGCCATGGATACTTACTTAGTAAAATTACTCAATGAAGAGATTTATGAGGTATTACCATTTTTCAAGAATCTTAGGGAAGAAATGGTTAAAAGATTAGAAGCTGGTGAAACTGACATAATAGAAATTGTAATACCAGAAACGGCAGAAGAGATGACAGCATCTATCATTGAATTTCAAAAACCAGTAACTGTGTCAGAGGAA
>CAJYBF010000277.1 GCA_913064935.1 uncultured Mollicutes bacterium | reverse complement strand
TCGGTAGTATACTCCATTCCAAGTACACTTTCTCCCTTAGTATTTGTAATATTCAATTAAATTGTTGTTCTTGCTCTTGCTTAAACATTATCATAAATTACGTCCATATCTTCATTGTCAATAATTGATAATTGCTAATCAACGATATCATGAATTGGCTTTTCCATAAAAGATACGTTGAAGTGTTCAGCTAATTTCCTTGCATTATTTTTTGTTCTATCGCTAGTTGGATAACTAGGCATTGAAACAGCAAATACATTCTTTAAGTCATAGTTAGCTTGTTGATAAGCTTTTACTATTTGCAAGAATGCCAATGTTGAATCTAATCCACCACTTAAACCAATAATGACTTTTTGTGTCCCAATGTGCTTAAGTCTTCTTAGTAATGCCGATGTTTGTATTTTAGTTATCTGACTAAATTGTTCTTCTGAGTCCTTTTTTGGCACAAATGGTGTCATATCAAAAGATCTCGTAATTTTGAAATCATGTTCCTTAGAAATGAATCCAACATTAAATGCTTCCGTGTGATGTCTTTTTCTAGCATCCTTGTACCAACCGTTACTTCTTCTTGTATTTTTAATGTACGCTATATCAACTTCAGTCGTTAGCACTTCTGCTTCGAATGAGAAATCTTGTTTATGAGCAATAACTTCACCCATTTCGGAAACGATTTTATCTCCGCCGAAAACAGTGGCTCCTGTTGATTCATTAATCCCAGCAGAACAATACAAATATGCTCCTTTATGTCTAAATGAAGTTGTATTTATTAAATTTCTTCTCAAATATGTTTTATTTACTACTTCGTTTGATGCCGATAAATTTAGAACTAGCTCGGCTCCAGATAAATAGAGGTTAGCAGAGGGATTAAGTGGTCCCCACATATCAGCGCATACTTCGACACCAAAAGAATAGTGTTGACTGTTAAATACTATTGAACCGAACGGTACAGTTTGTCCAAGTATGTCAATCATGAATTGAACATCTAAGCCATCTGAGAACCATCTTTTTTCATAAAACTCACCAGTGTGAGGTAAAAACATTTTTGGAATGATACCAAGTAACTTACTTCCTTGAACTACCATTGCCACGTTATAAATAATTCCCTTATATTCTAAAGGCGCACCAAATACAACAACTCCTTCAAATGAATTGTTATCTAGGAAGTACTTTATTGCTTCTAAAGATTTATCTATTAGCGAAGTATGGTAAAACAAATCCTCGCATGTATATCCAGTAATAGATAATTCAGGGAACACAACTAATCCTGCTTCAACTTCACTTAAGATTTCTATCATTTCAAAAACATTCTTCATTGGCTCAGTTACCTTTACACTTGGTGTAACTAGAGCTACTTTTACAAATCCATTATTGTGCATTTTCTACCTCCTGTATAAGTGCTTATCTTCGATATATTTCGCTACTTCATCTAATAATAGACTATTGTCGTGCCTCTTTCTATACTTTGTTGCAGAAATATAATAATCAAAGTTATCAATTATAATGAATTTACTTTCATACTTAGTTAGAAATTTAGTGTTCTTAAATAAATCTTCAATACTTTCTTGTCTATTCAGGACAATGAAATGGAACTCAGAAAGCAATGTTTCCGCATCTTTCCATTTATGTAATGAATGTAAGTTATCTGATCCAAGTAAAAAATAAGGATTGCTTAGATCCATCGATTTTAAGGATTCATAAGTCCCTAAAAAGGATTCACTTTCAATCTCAACTAGAGATATCTCAGCATCTGATTTATTAGCTAATATCTCCAACATGTTGACTCTATGGACATCATCTAATACATCCTTCAATTCATAGTTTAATCCTACAGGTAAAAAAACAAATCTTTCTACTTCAAATCTTTTCTTAATCTCTTCTGCTGCTTTAAAATGTGCTAGTGTGGGGGGGTTGAATACTCCTCCGAATACTACGTTCATTACATCACCTTGGATTAATACAAGACATCATTTAACTTATTAATCTCTTACTTTCTTTCAAATATATTATAGCATTTTATATTAAATTTTCTATATAAAGTGCTTTGAATTTCTTACCTCTTTCGTTATAACTTTTAAATTGATCAAACGAGGCGCAACCAGGTGAGAAAAGTATTTGATTATGATCCTTTATTAACTTGACGATTTCAACGGCTTGCTTCAAAGTATTAACTCCTAAAACATTGATATAATTCTTACTAAACAAGTCGACCAAAACATTCTTTGTTTCACCAAAGCAAATAACTTGTTTTAGTTTTGATTTCACCTCTAAAAGGACTCTAAAGTCCTCATGCCTATTTTTCCCACCGCATATTAGTGTAATCTCATCATCAAGTGCTTTTATATCTGTAACTGTACTAACATGATTTTTACACTTGGAATCATTGAAAACATTTGCAACGATTTCTTCAATTATTTGTTCTATTCTTTTCAAATTCTTTATTGTTTCTTTTACTTTCTGTTT
>CAJYBF010000276.1 GCA_913064935.1 uncultured Mollicutes bacterium | reverse complement strand
TTACTTCTCGATTAGTACACCTTCAAATAGTCCGGAGAATAATACTCGTCTTCCTACATACTTGAGAGAACGATAGACACATATCTGAAACTCCAGATAACCTTTATTGAAGAGACGGTCATGGAGTGCTCGTCCATTCGATATAGTTCTCTTGTTTTTGAACACTATTTTTTTAGATAACTTATATATCTTAATCTTGATTAATTGTTGGCCAAACCAGTTCCTACTTTTGACCAGGGCTTTTTTTATGGACTTCAAGTCTTTCACTTCGATAGGATTTTCTAGCTGCTGCAGGTTTATCTGAAGTGCATTCGATATCTTCAGTATTTTGATATAAATATTAATGATTTTACGAATAGATGGCGAAGTACAACGCGTTGATGAACCGAACACATGCATATAACATAGTTGAAGTTCTCTTACAGCCTTAACTGGCCTGAAGGGATCCTGAGTAATTGTATAATAGTAGCTTTCTTCTCCAAGCAAGTGTCTGATCAACGTAAAGAACTCTCTAATACCTGATACTGAGTTAACATAAACTTCTTGAGCTTTGTCTACATTACCATTAAGAATAGCTGTCTCAGTTTCAATGACGATCATGGAGTGAGTTACCGGAAACGAGTGATCTTCTTTTACCCGGATAATTTTCTGTTTAAACTTCTTAGACATGAGCAGTTTATTAATCTTATTATTCTTGTCTAGTTCAAGGTGCTCAATGATTGGCTGATTACTTAAAATATAATTAGGTATGTGGACATACCTAATGTAATAAATGAAATACTCAAGTAACATATCTAAGAATGGAACTCCACCAGGTGTAAGTCCATCGTTATAAGTCTTTAGATCCTCTTTTGATTTTATGTAGTTCATCAAATGATTTGTAGAAACTTCATCATGTTACTTTACATAAGCTTCAGATAAAAAGGATCCATTTTGTTTCATGGACATTAAAAATCTTTGCATCAAGATTTTCTCATTACCAACAATTAATCTTTTACCATAATATTTGTTATCAAGGTATGCATGAATCTTTTCAAAATCATATGCATACAGCTTGTCTCTTAAATTTTCCATCTTCTCTAGATCACGTTCGATACATTTTTCTCGAATCAATATAGCTGAACCAACAGTGCTCGCGTCCTTACCTCTACCAGGTGGGCCAGAGACTTGTCTAGATATTGAAATCTTCTTGTTATCTGTCAGCACTTCAGATGATCTCTTTCTTTTGAATTCACATTCAACGTACTCGATGATGAATTTATAAAGCATCCATAGAAGAAAAGCGACTGCTGCTATTACAGCACCAGTCACTAAGAATGTTTTTATAAACTCCTGGAATGTAAAGGTCTCGATGCTCAAGTTATAAGCTACGTAAATCGATGCAGCTATAAGTGACCAGATAAACAACGTTCTAAGTTTATCTAAGAACAATTTTATTCTTGTCATGTTCTCGATTTTTAACATTTAATTGAACCCCCAAAACATTAGTATGTATCTAAATATATCTAGCCACTTATCAATGAAACCTACTTCGAACCCGGCCATAGAAACTAGTTGCATCCCGATTGTAAGTCCCATGACATAATTCATAATCTTACCGGCTATTTTAATCTTCTTAACGATGACTATAATCAACACCAGGATAACCAAATACAGAATCAACTTTATAGATGGATCGAACCCCTGGAAGTAAATCATAAACTCTTCGAAGGAATCGAACTGAAACATCTTAAGCATTATTCAGTACCTGTGGTTACTGCTTCAGTAAGTCCATCGAATATCATATCCTTAAAAGAGAAATCGATTAATTCACTTCCGTATATCCCATACATCACCGCTAAATAGATTAAGGCCAGCGCTATGGACTTTGCAACGCTTTTAGTTACAAATAACGTCATAGCGAATATAATGACTAAACCTATCCACCAGTAATCAAGTATGATCTCTTCGATATCTATTGAAGTGCCCACGGTTGATTCTGTTTCAGTTCCTGCATCTGTTCCAGTACCAGGATCGATATAAGCTTCATCTACTGTCTCGTCTTGATTGATCACAGGAGGTTCAGCATCACCGATAATTAAAAGCCTTTCAGTGTATCCTATATTTCCCAGAGGATCCTCAACTGTATATCGGATGATATAAGTATCTTCAACTTCGATAGCCTCTCCTGGTTCTATTCCCCCATAATCAACCTCTACTTCATCAGTAAGCAATCTTTCATCAAGAGATGCATCTGAATCATATGTTGAGTAAGCTGTAAAACCTGGTTCAACGAAAACGTATCCTACATTATGTCTGAAGATGTCTCCATGGTTAAGTTCTATAATCGGATAAGTTGTTAAGTCATCATGAACGAATTCATACAAGACGTTCTCTGGACCATTGTTTTGAAGAATATCATATTCAGTATTTTTAAAACTGATTTCATTAACATACCATGAACCATTTATAGAAGGTGGAACTCTATCATTAAA
>CAJYBF010000275.1 GCA_913064935.1 uncultured Mollicutes bacterium | reverse complement strand
CCTTTAGGGAATTCTGTCAACGAGTCGTGGGAGAATGCAAAAGCTGGAAAAAATGGAATAGGTTTAATTGAAAGAATCAGTACAGAACATCTTTCGGTTAAAATCGCTGGTGAGGTAAGAGGCCTTGATATTCCTGAAATGTTGGGTAAGAAAGAATCTAAAAGATTAGACCGTTTTTCTCAATTAGGGTTAATCGCATCTATGGAAGCAGTAGCTGATAGTGGAATAGTGATTAATGACAACAACAGCAGTAGAACGGGAGTTTACTTTACTTCTGGTGTTGGTGGTCTAGAAACTATTGAAAAACAAAGAGAAAAAGGATTGAATAAGGGTCATGATAGACTATCACCATTTTTCATTCCTGCAGCTATTATTAATATACTGGCTGGTCAAATTGCTATTAAGTTTGGAGCAAAAGGTATGTGTACAGCTCCAGTTACTGCTTGTGCTGCAAGCACTAACGCTATCGGCGATGCTTTTAGAGCTATTAAAGACGGATACTTAGATACTGTGATTGCTGGTGGAGGAGAAGCTAGTATTTGTGATTTAGGTTTATCTGGATTTCATGTTATGAGAGCGCTCAGTGATTCTGATGATCCGAGTAATGCATCTATGCCTTTTGATTTAAACAGAAGTGGATTTGTTATGGGTGAAGGTAGTGGAGCATTAGTATTAGAAGAATACGTTCAAGCAAAAACGCGTGGAGCTAAAATCTATGCTGAGGTTATTGGATACGGTGCAACATGTGATGCTAATCACATTACTGCTCCAGCAGAAGGTGGCCCTGGTGCTGCTAGATGTATGAAAGATGCTTTAGCAGAAGGTGATATTAAACCAAGTGAAGTTGATTATATCAACGCGCACGGAACTTCAACACCACTTAATGATAAAACCGAAACTGCAGCTATAAAAGTTACATTTGGTGAACATGCAAGTAATGTATCTATAAGTTCAACTAAGTCTATGACAGGACACTTGCTTGGAGCGAGTGGTGCAGTAGAAGCTATATTTTCAATTAAGGCGATGAATGATAACTTCGTCCCTCCGACTATTAACTACACTACTAAAGATCCAGAATGTGATTTAGACTACACTGTCAATGTAGGTAGAGAAAGAGAAATAAATGTAGCGTTTAGTAATTCACTAGGATTTGGTGGACATAATGCTACTATACTATTTAAGAAGGTGTAAACATGGAAGTGAATTTAACTAGTAATGATATCCAAAAAATAATACCGCATAGATATCCGTTTCTTTTAATTGACAGAGTTGTTGAACTAGAAAAGGGTATAAGTGCAAAAGCAATTAAAGCAGTTAGTGCTAATGAGATACACTTCGTGGGACACTTTCCAGAGGAACACGTTATGCCCGGTGTTTTAATCGTTGAGGCTTTGGCTCAAACGGGTGCAGTAATAATACTTTCCTTAGAAGAAAACAAAGGTAAAAGAGCGTATTTCGCTGGTATTAATAATTGTAAGTTTAAGCGTAAAGTTATACCTGGGGATGTATTAGAATTAGAAGTGGAAATAATTAAGCGACGTGGGCTTATCGGAGTTGGTAATGCAATTGCGAGAGTTAATGGAGAAATTGTTTGCAAAACTGAAATGACATTCGCTATAACCGAATAGAAGATAGGACGCAATCTTGCGTTCTTTTCATTTATTGATATTGTTAATTTCTGTTTTTATGATAGAATTACTCTAGATAAATTATTAGGAGGTACAACATGAAGAAACTGATGATTATAGTAACGCTGTTACTATTAAGTGGTTGCCAAGAGATTAGTACAATTGCTAAACTTGCGAAAGCAAATAAAGATATTGAATCAATGCACATGTCAATAGATTTACAAGTTGGTTTAGTAATAGATTTAATGGGGCAACAAATTGAAACAGATTTGAATGCTCTGACTGAAACTGATTTCACGAAACCCGCTACTCATACTATTATGAGTATGGAAATGGCTGGATTCGCCCTTGAGACTGAGCAATATACAGTTATAAATGAAACATCAACGATAATGTATACAAAACCGTCAGACGTTTGGATTAAAAAGGAAGTAGTAACTGATGAGTACAAGTCAGAAATGATGGAACCAAAGATGGGGTCTCTAGTTGAGATGTTATTATCTACTGAGTTCAGTCAACTAGAAGAAATTACGGTTGATGGTGAACAATTAGGTCAAATTCAAATATCTATGAGCATGGATCAAATAACAGAATTCCTGGCTAACGGCGGTATGATCACAGATTTTATTGCTGATTTACCTGAAGATACTAATTTTGAAGATACTAGTTTCGATATGATAATAAAATATGATCTAGAAAGTAATTTTATTAAAATTATTGAAGTAGATTTGCTAGCAGCACTTCAAGATTTGCTTGAACAAAATGGTCAAGGAGCAACTAAATTCTTACTTAAATTAACGATATCAGAACATAATAATGTTGCTGATGAAGTTGTGCCACAAGAAATAATTGA
>CAJYBF010000274.1 GCA_913064935.1 uncultured Mollicutes bacterium | reverse complement strand
GCTTCTTAGGGTCAGAACTAAACTTAATCCCTGAATTAACAATTATTATCTCAGCTTCTACCTTATTCTCATCTTTTGGTTGATATAGCTTATTACCTGTATAATCATGCAACATTACATGTTTACCATCTTTACGCCACATCGTAGCTGATAAGCCTATCTTATATCTAGCCTTACTAGCAGCTATAATTGATTTGAAGACGCTAGCTGGTAAATGATGGCACTCATCTAAAATAATAGTTCCGTAGCTGTCCCGCACTTCAGTCATTTTATTGCGTAAACTCTGCATTGTAGCTACAACTATTTGTGAGTTGGTGTTATTTTTTCCACCACCAATTTCACCAGCCTTTATTCCTAACGTCTTCTGGACCTCTCCGATCCATTGTTCTCTTAACTTAGCAGTATGTACTACTACTAATGTTTTTTGTCCTAATTTACATGCTATAGCTATACCTGTAAATGTTTTACCCCAACTAGGATTGGCATTTATTAAACAGCTATCAGTTATATCATCAACTACTTCACTCTGTGATGGTCTTAGTTCAAATCCAAATTCTGGGACGTCTACTGGTTTTAATGTTCTAACATCTTCTATCTGGTAGAACTCAGGTATTAAATCTTGTCTACCTATAGGTATTGTTAGTACATTATCATTAACTCTAGTTACATCACAGTAGCACTCATTTGGTTGACCTGGTTGCTTTGGTGGCAATATATAAGTTAGTTCTTCAAGTAAATAGTCGTGTAGTTCTTTTGATCTAGTTAAATAAATACGGTTACTTAAAACTGCTTTATATTTTACGCCAGGTATTTCCTTTAATTGTATCACTGTACTCATATGTTATGTATCCAATATTGGTAATTAGAAATCCTACACACTTAATAGCATATGCTCTACCACATGATACTAAAATAGGATTATCTATATCTTTAAAATGCAGTACACAACCTTGTAAAGTTTTTACTACTTTCTCTATAGAATAATATTTAAGTGGTACTGTTGCATGTTTTATATACTTAAATACTTCACCATTATTATCTATAAATGTTTTATAATCCGAGCGGATTAGTTGTGGTATAGTATGCACAACTGCACGCGGAATATATAGTTTTGAATTATTTATCCTCAATCGGCGCTGACCAAGAGTGTCGCCCTGTATATTTTTATTATCCAGTACATACACTCCTGATGCAGTTTCAATCTTTGTTATATTATCTTCTTCCCAAATGTTTTTAAAGGTCTTCGCAACGGCGAATATTGGGAATTGTATACCAAATATATTTTTATGCTTTGATAAGTCCACATCTGCCTCTATCCTCTTTGTATTTTTGATACTCCGAGTTTCTACGCGTAGTTCCTTTTTCTTCAACTACAATCCACTCCATGCATCCAGATGCTATGCATTTAGAAGAATTATTATCCACTAAACCTACTGGTCTATTACAATAAACATCATTATCCATACCACTATGAAATCTAGTCTCTGAACACCATTTAGTTTTATCTTCTTCTTCTGTAAATATATTCATATTGGTAATACAACAGAAGGTAGTTGTATAGTTATAGTATCATCATATCGAATTTCAAATATTTTATTTTCATCTATATTAAGTCCTATACCTTCCGAAGTTAATGTAAATTCATCCTTACCAGTTCTAGTTAATGTGATACTAGAACCTTCTACTACATTATAAACTACTTTTACTGTCATACTTCCTCCACTGTTCCATATGTTTGACCAATTTCCACATCTAACCCAATAGGGTGACCTGGAATACTCATACCTGCTCTATCCTTCTGAGTAAAGTATGCTAGTTTATCTAAATACAATTTAATGTAGTCGTCATGCACTTCAGCTAAAATTGAGTCATGAACTAGACCAAATATAATCATATACTCTTGCATATTATTTTCAACAATCCATTTCTGCATATCAATGCTAGCTAATAAATTAATATCACTAGATACACTTTGTACTAATGAGTTAATACCACTACGTATGATATGTTGTGATTCTTGTTTACTCGGTGAATATACATCTTCTAGTCTACGCTTACGACCAAAATGTGAATATAAGAAACCATTACGCTTAATCTCAGCTTCTCTAGCTTGTAACCACTTCTTAAGTTGAGGGAACTTCTCTAGTGCTGGTTCCCTATAGTTTAGTTTATATAGAATTTCGAATGAGATAGTTTTAGCATCATTACGCTTATCTGGATATAAAGCTTTAACTTCATTAGCAGTACATGGTAAGTTAAACTTGTTAACAGCCATAGCACCATGATAGTCTACTCCATCAATGAAAATCTGTTGTAAATTCTTATCACCAGATAGTACAGCAGCAACGTACATTTCTGCTGTTTTCAAATCTTGATTTACAATTTTGTATCCTTTTCGAGCCTCAATACAATCTTTAGGGCGTTTATCCTTCTTAGGTAGCTGTTGTGCGTTAAATTTGCCTGAAGAACTAAGTCTTCCAGACGAAGTAATATGG